>JAFQWB010000014.1 GCA_017407725.1 Clostridia bacterium
CAGAGGGAATCTGGCAGAGATACTTTACCGAAAGACCCGAGCCCCTTACAGATGCTGAAGCACGCGAGTATCTTGCATCTGTTGACGGTGTAGCACTCGGTTCCGATGCTTTCTTCCCGTTCGACGACAATATCGAAAGAGCAAAGAGAAGCGGTGTTAAGTATATCGCAGAGCCCGGCGGATCTATCCGTGACGATATCGTAATTTCTACTGCAAACAAGTACGGTATGGTTATGTGCTTCACCGGAATGCGTCTCTTCCACCACTGATATAAGAGGTAAATAGGTAATGCGTATACTTGTAGTTGGTGGCGGCGGAAGAGAACACGCCATAATTAAAGAAATAAAAAAAAATGAGAGCGTTGAAGTAATATACGCTCTTCCCGGAAACGGCGGAATTGCAAATGACGCCGTTTGCGTAAATATAGGTGCAAAAGATATAGATAAAATTGTAGAGTTTGCGCTTTCCGAAAAGATCGATTATGCAATAGTTGCTCCCGATGATCCGCTTGTTTTAGGTGCGGTTGACGCTCTTAATGAGAAGGGAATCAAATGCTTCGGCCCGAGCAAGAATGCTGCAATTATCGAAGGCAGTAAAGCTTTTTCAAAAGACCTTATGAAGAAGTATTCAATACCTACTGCTGAATATGAGATTTTTAGTGACGCTGATAAGGCTATTGAATATCTTAAGGATAAGTCTTATCCTATCGTTGTAAAGGCTGACGGACTTGCCCTTGGTAAGGGTGTTATAATTGCCGAGTCTTTTGATGAGGCAAAGGATGCCGTTGAGTCTATGATGCACGACAAGGTATTTGGTTCAAGCGGCGACAATATAGTTATTGAAGAGTTTTTAACAGGTCCGGAGGTGTCGGTTCTTGCATTTACCGACGGTAAGACACTTGTTCCCATGGTATCTTCCATGGACCACAAGAGAGCGGGAGATAACGATACCGGACTCAATACCGGAGGAATGGGAACTATTGCCCCCAATCCTTACTATACCGATGCAGTTGCAAAAGAGTGTATGGAGAAGATATTCCTTCCCACCGTCAACGCAATGAACAGCGAGGGAAGAACCTTTAAGGGATGTCTTTACTTTGGTCTTATGATCACCGAAAAGGGACCTAAGGTTATTGAATATAACTGTCGCTTCGGAGATCCCGAAACACAGGTCGTTCTTCCTCTTATGAAGACCGATCTCCTTACTGTTATGATGGCTGTAACAGATGAAAGACTCTCGGAGATAAATGTGGAGTTTTCGGATGAATCCGCTGCATGCGTCATTATGGCATCTGCAGGATATCCGTCATCTTACGAAAAGGGATTTGAAATTGATATTCCGAGTGAGGTTGAGGATTATGTATACGTTGCGGGAGCGGCACTTAAGGACGGAAAGCTCGTTACGTCGGGCGGAAGAGTTCTCGGTGTTACAGCAGTTGCAAAAACACTCGATAAAGCAATAGAAAAGGCATATGAAAGAGTTTCCTTGGTAAGCTTTGAAAATGCATTTTCAAGAAGTGATATAGGACAGAAGGCGCTCAAAGCGCTTATGGAGGAAAAGTAAAAAATGGTTTACAGAGTCTTTACAGAAAAAAAGACAGGACTTACCAACGAGGCTGATGCACTTTATTCTGAGCTTCGTACTCTCGTAGGAATAAAATCTCTTGAATACGTAAGAGTTTTTAACCGTTACGATGTTCAGAATATATCCGACGAGCTTTTTGAAGAGGCGGTAAGAACAGTTTTCTCTGAGCCTCAGCTCGATAATACCTTTGATACTCTTGATACACCCGAAAACGCAAGAATGTTTGCAGTTGAATATCTCCCCGGTCAGTTCGATCAGAGAGCAGACTCTGCCGCACAGTGTATTCAGATCATCTCGTGTCTCGGAAGACCGATAATCAGAACAGCCAAGGTATATATTCTTGGCGGAAAGCTTACAGACGGTGAGTTTGCCGAGGTTAAGAAATATCTTATAAACCCCGTTGAGGCAAGAGAGGCATCACTTGATAAGCCCGAAACACTCGAGCTTGAATACGATCTTCCCGAAACGGTTGAAACTCTTGACGGCTTTACAAATCTTGATGATAAAGGTCTTGCTGATTTCGTTTCAAAATATTCACTTGCAATGGATATCGACGATATAAGATTCTGCCGTGACTATTTCAGAAGTGAAAAGCGTGATCCTACAATTACTGAAATCCGTATGATCGATACTTATTGGTCGGATCATTGCCGTCACACAACCTTCCTCACAACAATTGACAGTGTTAAGTTTGAGGATGAGCTTCTTGAGAAAACCTACAAGGAATACCTTGCTACAAGAGAAAAGCTTGGAAGAACCAAGCCTCAGAACCTTATGGATATAGGCACTCTTGCAGGAAGATATCTTAAGACTACAGGTCAGCTTCGTAAGCTTGATGAGAGCGAGGAGATTAATGCTTGTACTGTTAAAATGACAGTAACGGTTGACGGGGTTGACGAAGAATGGCTCCTTCTCTTCAAAAACGAAACACATAACCATCCTACTGAAATCGAGCCCTTCGGAGGCGCGGCTACCTGTATCGGCGGTGCTATCCGTGACCCCCTTTCGGGCAGAAGCTACGTTTATGCAGCTATGCGTGTTACAGGTGCAGCAGATCCTACCGTTCCCGTAAGCGAAACAATTCCCGGAAAGCTTCCTCAGAGAAAGATCGTTCAGACGGCGGCAGCAGGATATTCCTCGTACGGTAACCAGATCGGTCTTGCTACGGGTCTGGTTGACGAGCTTTATCATCCCGGTTATGCTGCAAAGAGAATGGAGATCGGTGCAGTTATCGCGGCAGCTCCTGCGGCAAACGTAAGACGTGAGTGTCCTCTTGACGGCGACGTTGTAATTCTTCTCGGCGGACGTACCGGACGTGACGGTATAGGCGGTGCTACAGGATCCTCAAAGGCTCACGATACTCACTCGGTTGAGACCTGCGGAGCAGAGGTTCAGAAGGGTAATGCGCCTGAGGAAAGAAAGCTTCAGCGTCTTTTCAGAAATGCAGAGGCTTGCAGAATGATAAAGAGATGTAACGACTTTGGTGCAGGCGGTGTTTCGGTTGCGATCGGTGAGCTTGCTGACGGTCTTGACATTGACCTCAATAAAGTACCGAAGAAGTATGAAGGTCTTGACGGCACCGAGCTTGCTATTTCCGAATCTCAGGAGAGAATGGCAGTCGTTATAGAAAAAGAAAATGTAGATAGGTTTATTGCTCTTGCCGAAAGCGAGAACCTTGAAGCTACCGTAGTTGCAAGGGTTACAGAAGAGCCCAGACTCAGAGTTCATTGGAACGGCAAGACAATTATCGATATATCACGTGAATTTCTTAATTCAAACGGAGCGGAAAAGCATATAGAAATTACTCCTGCGGCATCTGTTTGCGATTACGAAAAGGAAATCGTTGATGATTTTAATGAAGGATACAAATCGCTCGTTGCAGACCTTAACGTTTGCTCAAAACGCGGACTGTCAGAAAGATTTGACTCCACCATCGGTGCAGGCACTGTTCTTATGCCTTTTGGCGGAAAGCACCAGAAAACACCTATTCAGGCAATGGTACATAAGGTTTCGGTTGAAAAGAAACATACCGATACCTGTTCGTATATGTCATGGGGATATAATCCTTATATAGCTGAGAAGTCTCCTTATCATTCTGCATATCTTGCAGTTGTAGAGAGCGCATCAAAGCTTATTGCAACCGGAGCATCCTTCGAGGACGTTTATCTTACCTTCCAGGAATATTTTGAAAAGCCTATGAAGGACGGAAAGCGTTGGGGTAAGCCCTTTGCGGCACTTCTCGGAGCATTCAGAGCTCAGGTTGAGCTTGGAATTGCCGCTATCGGGGGCAAGGACTCTATGAGCGGATCGTTTGAAAAGCTTGATGTTCCGCCTACACTTGTATCATTTGCGGTTACTACCGGTAAAACCGATGAGGTAATTACCAATGATGCAAAGGCGGCAGGACATAAGCTTGTATGCATCGCTCCTAAGTACGGCGAGGATAATCTTCCTGTGGCAGAGTCGCTTATTGAAACCTTTAACAAGGTAACCGCTCTTATGAGAGAGGGAAAGGTTTATTCCGCATATACTCCCACAATGGGCGGTATCGCAGAAGCAGTTTATAAGATTTGTATCGGTAACGGACTTGGATTCAAGTACGATGAGTCTATGTGCAACAAGGCAATATTCGGATATTGCTACGGCGGATTCCTTCTTGAAGTAGATGCTGATACCGATATCGAGGGAATGCTTGTCGGATATTTCACAAACGACGGCAAGATCTCACGTGCAGAAGAGACAGTTTCTGTTGCAGAGCTCGGCGCACTTTACGAGGGCAAGCTTGAGGGCGTATTCCCGACTCTTGAAAGCGACAACAACAAGAAATACGAAAATTATTCGTTTAATGCAGAATCACGTGTTGCTCCTGCAATCAAGGTTGCAAAGCCTAAGGTACTTATTCCCGTATTCCCCGGAACAAACTGCGAATTTGATACCGCAAAGGTTATGAGAGATGCAGGTGCTGAAACAAAGATATTTGTTATCAATAACCTTACACAGGACGGAATTCAGAGAAGTGTTGAAAGCTTTGCAAAGGAGATCGAGGATTCTCAGATGATCTTCGTTCCCGGCGGATTCTCCGGAGGAGACGAGCCCGACGGATCCGGTAAGTTTATTATGGCTTTCTTCAGAAATGCAATGATAAAGGATGGAGTTCACAATCTTCTTGATAACAGAGACGGTCTTATGTGCGGTATCTGTAACGGATTCCAGGCACTTGTTAAGCTTGGACTTGTTCCTTACGGAAGAATTATTGACACAGATGAAAATTGCCCGACACTTACGTTTAATAATATTGCAAGACACCAGTCCAAGCTTGTAAGAATCAGAATCGCATCCAACAAGTCACCTTGGCTTGCGGCTACCAATGTTGGTGACGTATATACCGTTCCGATTTCACACGGAGAAGGTAAGTTCCTTGCATCTGATGAGATAATAACAAAGCTTGCAGAAAACGGACAGATCGCAACTCAGTACGTTGATCTCGATTCACTTGCAACAAGCGATATACGCTATAATCCCAACGGATCTACCTGCGCTATCGAGGGTATTACCTCACCCGACGGAAGAGTATTCGGTAAGATGGGACACAGCGAGAGAATCGGAAGCGGACTTTACAAGAATGTCGAGGGTAACTTTGATATGAAGATGTTCGAGTCTGCTGTTAAGTACTTCAAAGGATAAATCTCATATTTTTAGAGTAAACAGGAAGGATTTTAATAATATGGCTTATTTATCTGATATCGAAATTGCTCAGAGCGCAAAGCTCAGACCTATAAAGGAAATTGCGGCTGTTGCAGGGGTTGACGAAAAATACCTTGAGCAGTACGGCAACTATAAAGCAAAGGTTGATTACACACTTCTTAACGAGAGTGACAGAAAAGACGGCAAGCTTATTCTCGTTACGGCTATTACTCCCACACCTGCAGGCGAAGGAAAAACAACCACGTCTATCGGACTTGCCGACGGACTTAGGAAAATAGGAAAGA
>JAFQWB010000015.1 GCA_017407725.1 Clostridia bacterium
GTATTGAGGGCATTACCAACGAGCTTCCCGGTGTTCCCCAGGTTCTCGTATTCGACACAGCTTTCCATCAGACAATGCCTGCTGAGGCTTACACATATCCTATTTCGGCAGACATTATCGACAAGTACAAGATTCGCAGATACGGTGCTCACGGAACGTCACACCGCTTTGTTGCCGGCAAGATGTGTGAGATCCTCGGTAAGACAGAGGGCACAAAGATCGTTACCTGCCACCTTGGAAACGGTTCTTCCATTTCTGCTGTAAAGGACGGTAAGGTTATCGATACGTCTATGGGCTTCACTCCCCTTGACGGTGTTGAAATGGGTACACGTTGCGGTTCTATCGACCCTGCTATCGTTCCCTTCATCATGGAGCGCGAGAACATTGCTCCCGCTGACATGAGCAATTACATGAACAAGAAGTGCGGATTCCTCGGCCTTACAGGTATGTCTGACTCACGTGATCTTGAGGCAGCAGTTGAGGCAGGTCCCTCCGATCCCAACTATGAGAAGTGCAACCTCGCAACAAGCGTTCTCTTCTACCAGATCAAGAAGTACATCGGTGCTTACACAGCAGCAATGAACGGACTTGACGCTATCGTATTCACAGCAGGTCTTGGCGAAAACAATCCCTGACTCCGCGAGGTAGTATGCTCCAACCTAGAATACTTCGGCGTTGAGATCGACAAGGAGCTAAATGCAAAGATGCTTCGTCAGTCCAACATAGTTAAACTCTCTACAGAGAATTCCAAGGTTCTTGTTTACCTTATTCCCACAAATGAAGAGCTTGTTATTGCTCAGGATACAGACAGAATCGTAAGCGCGCTTAACAAGTAATATACAGCAATTTGAGGTAATCAAAATGAAGAAGCTCTTATCCTTGGTGATTGCGGCATCCTTCATACTGATACTTGCCGCATGTACTGCCCAAAGTGCAAAAACAACCACTACGGCGAATACTACCGCTACTCCTTCGACAACCGTCTCCTCTCCCGACACAGGAGAGCCCCCCGCAGATGACACACTTGTCATCGTGGCAGACGGAAAGTCGGAATTCTGTGTAGTATATCCCGAAAATTACAGTCAGTTTGAATATTCCGCCGCAAAGCTTATTTATGATTCTATCAAGGATACCGTAAAAGTAGACGGACTCAAGCTTCGCGACGATTTCACCAAAAACATTGATTCAACCGCCAACACCTATGAAATAGTTGTAGGCACCACAAACAGAGTCGCGAGCGCAAGCGCTGCAGAGGGACTTTCGACCGATCAGTTCTCAATTACCGTATCGGGAAACAAGGTCGTAATACTCGGAAGCACGCCCATAATAACCAAGCTTGCGGCAAAAACCTTTGTGTCCGAATATATAAAAGGTGAAAGAATCGAGGTACCTAAGGAAATGATTCGCAAATTTAACGCCGTTCCCGACGGCATTGAATACAAGGAAATAAAAAATCCCGTTTATGAAGTGGGAAATGACCCCTGGGTTTTCCGTAAGGGTGACGATTATTACTACTGCTGGTCTGAGGGTGGAGTCAAGGTAAGAAAGATCTCCAATCTTGACGACATCAAGACAACCGGCGGTAACGTAGTATGGACTCCCCCTGCAGGAACTATGTACTCTCTCGAGCTGTGGGCTCCCGAGCTTCACTATCTTAACGGAGAGTGGTACATCTACGTTGCGGCAGATGACGGCAATAACAACAACCACAGAATGTACGTTCTTAAGGGAACCACTCAGGATCCTACAGATCCGTTCAGATTTGTCGGACAGATCACAGATTCCTCAAACAAGTGGGCTATCGACGGAACTGTTATGACCTACAAGGGTGAGATGTACTTCATCTGGTCGGGATGGGAAGGCGACGTTAACGTAAGCCAGAACATCTACATCGCACACATGAAGAACCCCACAACCATAGATTCCGAAAGAGTTTGCATATCTGTTCCCGAAAAAGAATGGGAAACTATAGGCACTCCTTTCGTCAACGAGGGCCCCGTTGCAATTACAAACGATGAGACAGACACCGCAATAATCGTTTATTCGGGAAGCGGAAGCTGGACCGATGATTACTGCCTTGCCTCACTCACACTTACAGGCGACGATCCTCTTGACAAGGACGCGTGGACAAAATCCGCACAGCCTCTTATGTCTAAGAAAGCAGGAGCTTACGGACCCGGACATTGCTGCTTCGTTGAGGGATATGACGGCGAGCTTTACGTTACGTATCACGCAAACGTTGTTTCGGGCTCAAGCTGGGGCGGACGCTCATGCAGAGTACAGAAGGTTGAGTGGGACGGAACAAACCTTGTTATAGGTGATCCCGCAACACCGAGCGACACCGTTCTTATTCCGTACAAGGGATACAAAGCAATCGAGATCAACTGACTTACAAAAAGCGGAATCAAATCTGATTCCGCTTTTTTATTAAATACTAAAAAGGAAAACAAAAAATTGGAAATAATCAAAAAGCAAAGCTTCGACGAGGAACGCGCTCTTTACAACCTCACTGACGCCGAGGTGTGCGAGTGCAGATTTGAAGGGCCGCTTGACGGTGAGTCGGCGCTCAAGGAATGCCGTGACGTTACTGTAAAATCATCCTCCTTCACCTTAAGATATCCTCTCTGGCATGCCGACGGTTTCAGACTTATCGATTCTTCTATGGACATGCATGCGAGAGCACCAATCTGGTATTCAACACGCGGAATCATTGAGAAAAGCAAGATCTTTTCAATAAAAGCTCTTCGTGAGTGCTCGTCTGTGGAAATAAAGGACTCCGAAATAAATTCACCCGAATTTGGTTGGAAATGCTCAGACATTACCGTAAGCAATTCTTACGCCCAGGGAGAATATCTCTTCCTTGATTCAAAAAACATAACCATAGACAGAATGACCATGAAGGGCAAATATTCCTTTCAGTACATCGACGGCCTTACCATAGATAATTCCTCTCTTGATACAAAAGATGCCTTCTGGCACTCAAAAAACGTCACTGTGAGAAGCTCTGTGATCAAGGGAGAGTACCTTGGCTGGTTTTCTGAAAATCTCACCCTGATAAACTGTGAAATAATAGGAACTCAGCCTTTTTGTTACTGCAAAAACCTTACTCTTATCGGATGCAGGATGAAGGATTGCGATCTTTCTTTCGAGTATTCGGATGTAAACGCCGACATAATCGGTCATATCGATTCGGTTAAAAATCCGAAAAGCGGAAGGATAGTTGCCGACTCGGTCGGTGAAATAATCTATGATCAAAGCGTGATAGACGCCCTCGGAAAAGTAGAAATCAGAAAATAAAAAAGGCTTGATTATCAAAAGATAATCAAGCTCTTTTTTTAGTTTTTATTTACCGAATCCTGAATTGCTCTGGATGCTTCCTCACTTGCGCTTGCCGCTCTCTGTGCGCTGCTTGCGATAGATGCCGCGCTTGCCGCTGTGAGTGCCGCACTTGCAGCCGCTCTCTCGTTGGCTTCAGCAGATCTTTCTGCCGCTGCGGCATATCTTGCCGAATTACGTGCGGTTTCGTAAAGGCTTGCTTCCATGCTTGAGAAGGATGCTTCAACTCTTGCTCTGTGGCTGAGCTCATCGTAAAGGTTGATAGCCTCCTTAACGGTATCCGCACGGAGATTCTCCATTATATAGAGCATTCCGCATACCGTGTTATAGTCAAGAACGTGTGCTATGGGGAATTTGTCGGGGATAATAGAAGAAATGTAAGGAAGCGCCGAATTATCCCAGTAATTATTGATATCTCTCTGTGCCTTATCAGCCTTTTCCTTTTCTATATCAAGAAGACGGTTAAGCTCTTCCATATAAGCTCTCCACTTCTTGTTTCCAAGAACCTTAAGCACTATGGTAAGAGTTATGAACAAAACTCCTAAACCAATGATACCGCCAAGAATTACTGCAATGTTGCCCGAAACAATCTCTCCTCTGCTTCCAAGTGCGACAAATGCTCCGCCGCCTGCAAGAGCAAGTATAATTCCTATAACGAGCATCGCAGTTTTGATCTTGGGCTTAGGTGTTTTCATAAGCTCTCTTAGTCTTGCGATCTCTCTGTTGATGCCGTCAAGAATCGAGTGAAGTCTTATGTTTTCTCCAAGGTGATCTCTGAGCTCGGTAAGCATTACGCAGTCACGCTTTCTTAAAACGGCCACAGCCTCATTTCTCTCTTCAATGAGAGCCACCTGGGGATTGTCGCATAAAACGACTGCTTCCTCCTTGGCTTCGCATACTGCGAGGCTTTCGTTTTCAGCCTCTTCTGTCTGTGCTTCGGCTTCTTCTGCCTGCTCTTCAGTCTTCTCTGTGGGTTCTTCAAGGGTTGCTTCTGTGGGTGCCTCGGTAGTCGCTTCTTCGACGTTTTCGCCTGCAGTGATGATCTCTTCGTTTTCCATAACCGCTTCTCCTTGTAAAATTAAGTTTTTATTTTTATAAAATTATTTTCTTCTCTTGGTTCTTACGTTTGCATTTTCGGGCTTGTCAAGCTCTCTTTCGAGCATTTCGAGAGTGGATTTTGCAAATCCCTCGCATTCGGGCGTCTTTGCACATTTGTCAAGCCATCTCCACGCATCTGCGAGCTTTCTTGTGGTATCTATTCCCCACATGAAGCAGCATCCTACGTAATACTGTGAATAGGATTCGCCCTTGCCTGCAGCAGAAAGGAAGGCTCTGAATGCCCAATTGTACTTTTCAAGAATAATGCACATACATCCGAATTCAAATGCACTCTCAGGCGGAATAAGGAAGAGTCCTTCGCTGAGAACCTCAAATAATTCGTCATCCATTTCCTCTGCACGTGCTCTTTGCTCGGCAAGAACGCTCATGGGAATAAGCTTTAAGAAGGAGCTGTAGAAGGCTTCCTTGGTGGGAGCTTCAAACTCGCTCTCTCCGCCCGAAACGCTCATTCTTCCCGATGCTCTCTTGGGCACGTTGTGCTTTTTCTTCACGAATTTATTTTCTTCCTCGACGGGAGCTTTTTCGACCACGGGAGTCTCTTCGACTATGGGAGCTTCTTCGACCGCAGGAGTCTCTTCGACTACGGGAGCTTCTTCGACCGCAGGAGTCTCTTCGACTACGGGAGTTTCTTCGGCTACAGTAGTCTCTTCAGCTACGGGAGTCTCTTCGACTACGGGAGTTTCTTCGGCTACAGTAGTCTCTTCAGCTACGGGAGCATCTTCAACTACGGGAGTCTCTTCGACTACGGGGGTTTCTTCGACTACGGGAGTCTCTTCGGATACGGGAGTCTCTTCGATAGTTTCCTCGATAGTTTCCTCGATAGTATCTTCAAATTCGGGGAATTCTGCATTAAAATGAACGTCTGCTCTCTTGAGCGCTCCGTTATTTATATAATTGATATTAATGTTTTTCCACTCTTCCTCGCTACCGGAGAAATACACGTCCTTAAGCGCCTCACATCTGTCAAAAGCGCCCATATCAATTCTGTAAAGTCCTGCCTTGATGCAGAGTTTTTCAAGCGAAACACAGCCTGCAAAGGTGTTCCACTCTATATCCGAAAGTACTCCGTTTATTACAACCTCTTTGAGTGCCGCACAGCTTCCGAACACGTATTCGGATATCTTCTTACAGCTTGCGCTTACGTTTATTTTCTCGATTGAGCGGCATCCCGCAAACGCTCTGTCACCTATATAGCTTATCTCGTCGGGAATATTTATCTCGCTGACAGATCTGCAGTTAACAAAGCATCTTGAGGGTATATAAGAAAGCGATGCAGGAAGATTTACCTTTTTAAGTGCACTACATCCCGAAAATGCACCCACTCCTATCTCCTCAACACTATCGGGAATGACTACCTCTTCAAGATCGATACAGCTGTCAAAAGCGGCATCTCCTATCGAGATGGCATTTTCAGGAATTACAACCTTTTTTATTCCCGACTTGAAGCAGAATGCTTGTCTGCCGATAACCCTTACGCTATCGGGAATGACAAC
>JAFQWB010000016.1 GCA_017407725.1 Clostridia bacterium
GAAAGAGATAACAAATCGGTTCGTAGCCGAAATGCTATCTCTTTTTTTCTGCTTGGCGATATGTTTGCAAGCAAACGCGATATACTCGCTTTGCTCGTGCGATATATTGTCGCTTCACTCCAATGCGATATGATATAAATCCACTCACGCCCCGCAGGGCATATCGCAAGGCGTAGCCTTATATCGCTCCCGCAAGGGAATATCGCAAATCCCGCAAGGGGATTTATATCGCTGCGTGTTCTCCGTTAAGGATAACACGCTAATCCTGTCGTTTTTTTTTGCTTTATTCTGCTGTGAAAATATAAGGATAAACGTCGTGACCGCTCTCGATAAAGTAAGCTTCAACAGAGGGGAAGTGTTCGCCAATGTATGCTTCGAGAGAAGAGTTTAACTCATCGCTTGAGCCCTTGCCGCAGAAGATATTTACAAACGATCTGTCCGAATCGATAAGAAGCGCACTTACAAGAGCCTTTAATGCTTCCATAGGATCGCTGTTGGCGGTAACGATCTTCTTTTCGATTATTCCGATGTAATCATCGCGGTTTATCTTTATGCCGTCGATGTTCGCATCTCTTACAGAAGGGGAGAAGTAAGCGGAAGTTACGCCCTTGAGTGAATTTTCCATTTCGGTTGCAATTGCAAGAGCGTCGGTCGAGGAAAAATCGACTACCGAAAGAGCCGCATATCCGGTTCCGATGTTCTTGCTTGGAATAACGTATACCTTTGAAAGCTTGTAAAGCTCAGCTGCCTGACATGCAGCCATAAGTACGTTTGAGTTGTTGGGAAGAACGAAAATGTTTTCCGCATTTACCTTTTCAAAGGCCTCTATAAACTCGCTTGTAGAAGGGTTGTGAGTCTGTCCGCCGTGGATTATCTCGTTTGCGCCGAATTCCTTAAAAAGCTCTTCGATTCCGTCGCCCGAGCATACGGCAATTACAGCATGCTTTATCTTTGGAGCTTCCTTAGCCTTTTCAATCGGCTTTTTCTCTTCAGATTCGGTGTGCTGAACCGACATATTTTCTATCTTTATTGTTATGAATTCACCGAATGTACGGCAATATTCAAGAACCTTTTCGGGAGTCATTGTGTGTACGTGAAGCTTAACTATGCTTCCGGTTATGAAGCAAACAACAGAGTTTCCGATCTCGCACAAGAATGCCTTGAGAGGCTCGATATCAAAGCCTTCGATATCTGTTTTTGCGCTCATAAGCTGAATAAGAAGCTCGGTGCAATAGCCGTATTCCATAACGCTGTCAGGACCGAAGGAGGTGTTTAAGGAAGATGCTGTTTTCTTGTATTCAACATTATCTACGGGAATCTCCTCGCCGTTAAGAGCTCTGTTGAATCCGTCGATAATATAGAAAAGACCTGCGCCGCCGCTGTCAACAACGTTTGCTTCGCGAAGAACCTCAAGGATGTCGGGTGTGCGCTCAAGCGAGTCGTGCATTTCTTTAACAAGGTCTGCAAAGAAGCTTCTTACGGTGCTTTCCTCGGTTATTTTTGAAACTGCATAATCAACAGATTCTCTTGCAACCGTGAGAATAGTACCCTCGGTAGGTGTCATTACGGATCTGTAGGCCTTGTCAACGCCCTTTTTGAATGCAATTCCGAGAGCGACGGGGTCAGCCTCGCTCTTTCCGTCAAATCCGTCTGCCGCACCTGCAAAGAACTGGGAGAGAATAACTCCCGAGTTTCCTCTTGCGCCGAGAAGCATTCCGTGTGAAAGCGCTCTCATTACCTCTGCGAGGTCGTCTGTATCAAGATTTTCGATAGCCGCAATGCCGCTTTCGATGGTCATTCTCATGTTGTCGCCCGTATCACCGTCGGGAACAGGGAATACGTTGAGTCTGTTTACGTCATCAGCCTTTGATCTGAGTCTTGCGGCACCGCCTCGTGCCATTTTCGAGAGAAGAAGACCTCCGAGAAATTTAAGACCTCTCGGCTCGTCGTTTTTCTTGTCCTTTTTTGATTTAAGCATTTTAATCTCTCCCTCAAAATTTGATTATTTTTCTTTTCCGATAAAGAAGAGTGCAAGTGTTCCGGGGCCTGAATGTGCGCCGATAACCGGTCCGACGTCTGTTATAAGACTTGCGGAAACTCCGTGTTTTTCGTTTATCATATCCGAAAGAAGCTTTGCATCGTCATAGCAGTCGGAGTGAGAAATGTAGACTATCGAATTCTGGGGATCTTTAGCAAGCTCTGTGTATTTTGCTACAAGAGCTGAAATTGCATTTTTTCTTCCGCGAACCTTGGATACGTTTACAAGGTGTCCATCGTTATCCATGTGAAGCACGGGCTTGAGTCCGAGCGCATTTCCAACAAACGCAACTGTGGGGCTTATTCTTCCTCCGCGCTTTAAGTAAACAAGATCGTCAACCGTAAACCAGAGGCAAACGTTCATCTTGATGCTTTCGATGTAGTCAGAGAGCTCTTCAATGGTTGCACCCGACTTTTTCTTCTCAAAGGCATAGTAGAGAAGAAGACCGAAGCCTGCAGATGCGGCAAGTGAATCGCAAACGATTATCTTTCTGTCGGGATACACCGAGCGAAGCTCATCTGCGGCAATTCTTGCAGAGTTGTAGGTTGTGCTGAGACCTGAAGAAAATCCGAGATAATAAATATCGTTTCCTTCCGAAAGAAGCTTGTCAAAAAAGTTTTTGAACACTTCGGAATTAACGGCGGATGTCTTTGCGCTTTCTCCGCCTCTCATTCTGTTATAGAATGTTTTGGTGTCCATTTCACCGTTTTCGTATTCTTTCTCGTCTCCGTCAAATCTGAAGGTAAGAGGGCAGGACTTTATTCCAAGCTCATCAAGAAGGACAGAAGGAAGGTCGCATGCCGAATCGGTACAAATAAGATAATTGTTCATGTGTATCTCCTTAAAAATATGTCTTAGTTTTGTTTATTTGAAATCTCGCAAAGAGATGAATATATCATATCAAGTGATTCATACATAATCTGTCTGTTTGAGTCGCTAAGTGATTTTCCTGCATCCTTGACTAGCTCAAGCACACGGCCGTAAGTGAATTCGTATGCATCAAGACCTGTATTGGTAAGAGTTATTTTTGCGTTGTATTTCTTTTGAGTATACTCTCTTTTTACAAGCCCCTTGCTTTCCATTTCGGTTATATACCGTGATACCGCCGCTTTGTCGATGGCGCTTATTTCGGAAATTCTCGCAATAGAAAGACCGTCACGGTATCTTGCAAGAAGAATAAGATATTGTGCATAAGCACCCTTGCATCCGTACTTCTCCATTTCATCGGTCTCGATCTTCTGAATACAGCGATTAATGCCCGATATGACCGAAGAAAACTGTTCAAAACGTTCTAACATAAATTCTCCATAAATATTCCGAGTAAAATTTTACCTCACTTTTCCTATTATACCACAAATTTGTTGACTTGTCAACATCTTTTTGAAAAACTTTAATAAGAGATGTAAATAAATTCGCATTAAGCCTTGACATATTTTCGCGGATAGGGTAAAATCAAGTAAGAATAAGTGGATTCGAGGTGAGCGGATTGATATATACAAAAGAAATGCTGATAAGTCAGTTAAAGGAAATGAATGCGCCTCAAAACAGCGTTGTTCATATGCATATATCGTTAAAGGCAGTAGGAAAAACAGAGGGATACGGGGACGGACTTCTCGATACCCTTATAGAGTATTTCACACAGAAGGGAGGACTCTTTACAATTCCTACCCATACGTGGGCGTATATGGATGATCCTTCGGGAATTACGCTTGATCTTTCCGCCCCAAAAAGCTGTATAGGAGTGCTTCCGTGCCTTGCTGCAAAGAGAGATGAGGCACACAGATCGCTTCATCCAACACATTCGATGGCTGTTTTCGGTGACAGCGCAAAGGCTGAGGCTTTTATAAAGGACGAGGGAAGCTACGGTACACCCGCATCGCCCAAGGGCTGCTACGGAAGGCTTTACGATAACGACGGATATATTATGCTGGTCGGAGTCGAGCATAACAGAAACACATTTATTCACTGTGTTGAGGAAATGCTCGATATTCCCAACCGACTTTCCGAAGAATTAAAGACACTCAGAATAAAGAATAAGGACGGAAGCATCAGAGAGGTTAAGAGCAGATCGCATGAGGCTAAGGGAATTGGCGACGTCTCGCTCAGATACGTGAAATACGAAAAGGCGTTCAGACACTATAATGCGATCGTGGACGGAAAGCTCGGAAATGCATCTGTTCAGATAATAAATACACGAAAAATAAAGGAGATTGTAGAGCTTATATATAACAGAAGCGGCGGCAGAGAGCTTATGCTTGATATGGAGCCGCTTGATGAAGAGCTTTACGTGTGATATGATGGAAGAGAACAAAATACTTGTGTTCGATCTTGACGGAACGCTTATAAATTCAATGCCGTATTTCTCGGCAGCCATGAGAAGCATTCTTGACGATAAAAATATACCGTACGGAGAGGATCTTGTTGATATAGTGACTCCGCTCGGATACAGAAAGAGTGCAGAATATTTCTCCTCACTCGGCGCAGGAGATGATGTTGACGCAATAGTCAAGAAGATCGAAACAAGGCTTGTATATGAATATTCGAATAATATCAAGCTCAAGGACGGCGTCAGAGAATACCTTAAGAAGTCAAAAAATGAGGGTAAACGCCTTTTTGTGCTTACCGCAAGTCCTCACCTTGTAGTTGACGTGTGTCTTAAAAATAACGGAGTATATGACCTTTTTGACGGGGTGTGGTCTGTTGATGATTTCAGCTTTACAAAGTCAACCCCCGATATATTCATTGAAATGTCCGAAAGAATAGGGGTAGATCCCGGGCAGATCACCTTCTTTGACGATAACCATACAGCCCTCATAAACGGCAAAAAGGCAGGGCACAGAGTTGTCGGTGTAAGAGATATACAGAAGGAAGAAACGGTTAAAGAAATCAAAAACACAGTACATAAATTCATAGACTCGTTTAACGAGCTTTATAAGAAAGGATTAATACTATGCTTAAGGAAATGATCTACCATAAGTCTCCGGAATATCTGCATATAGGATGCGATACGCCGAGAAGTTATTTTATCCCTTTTGGGGATAAGGAAAGTGCGGATACACTTCTTCGTGATAACAGCGAATTTTTCAGAACCCTTTCGGGAGAGTGGCAGTTTGGATACCATAGATCGGTAGAGGATCTTGATGATATCAACGAGGAGCTTTCTGATAGAATAACAGTTCCGATGAGCTGGCAGATGGCGCTCGGAAGAGGCTATGATACTCCCCACTATACAAACGTAAACTATCCTTTTGCGGTAAATCCGCCCCACGTACCCACAGATAATCCGTGCGGTCACTACAGAAGATCCTTCTTTGTATCAAACGATGATCTTGAAAAGGATATAAAGATCGTTTTTGAGGGTGTTGATTCTTGCTTCTATCTTTACGTTAACAAGAAATTTGCCGCATATAGCCAGGTAAGCCATATGACAAGTGAGATAGATATCACGGGATATCTTGTGGCAGGCGAGAACGAAATTGACGTTGTAGTTCTTAAGTGGTGCGACGGCTCGTATCTTGAGGACCAGGATAAGATCCGCCTTTCGGGTATATTCAGAGAGGTGTATCTCCTTTTGAGAGAAAAGGAATGCATTAAGGATATAGAGATCAAGACCTATCTTGAAGAGGATCTTTCATCGGCAAAGGTTAAAGTAAATCTCTTAAAGGGCAGCTCCGAGGTTACGTATCTCCTTGTATCTCCCGAAAATGTCGAGATTGCAAAGGGAAGCATCACAGATGGGGCTGATAGCTTTGAAATATCGCTTGATTCTCCCATTCTCTGGAACGATGAAAAGCCCGAGCTTTATACTCTTTACCTTGAATGCGCAGGTGAAGTGATAAGAGAAGAGATCGGCGTAAGACGCTATGAAATCAAAAATAAGATCCTTTACGTAAACGGCAAAAAGGTAAAGGGCAAGGGCGTAAACAGACACGATAGCCACCCCGAGCTCGGCTCTGCAACACCGGTAGAGCATATGATAAGAGATCTTCTCATTCTTAAGAGAAATAACGTAAATATGGTCAGAACCAGCCATTATCCGAACGATCCGAGATTCCCCGTGCTCTGTGACAGAATGGGATTTTATCTTTGCGACGAGACAGATATCGAAACACACGGAATGGCGGTTGTCGGAAACTGGGATGAGCTTACAGACGGCGCTGATTGGAGAGAGGCTTATCTTGACAGAGTAGTAAGGATGTACGAAAGAGACAAGAATCGTGCTTCCGTTCTTATGTGGTCGCTCGGTAACGAAAGCGGAACGGGTGACAACCATAGAGTTATGTACGAGTATCTTAAGTCAAGAGACGAGAGAAATATCGTTCATTGCGAAGATATTTCAAGAAGACATTACGATAAATATTACAGATCAAACGATCCCGAGGAAAGAAAAAAGACCGATAGCCCCATTATAGATATAGAGAGCAGAATGTATCCTACTCTTGAAATGGCTATGGAATACATAAAGGATAAGCACTTTACAAAGCCTTTATACATGTGTGAATATAGCCACGCTATGGGTAACGGTCCGGGAGATCTTGAGGATTATTGGAAGCTCATCTATGAAAACGACGAGTTCTTCGGCGGATGCGTATGGGAAATGATCGATCATTCCGTGAATATCGGCGACAGCGCAGATCCGAAATTTATATACGGAGGAGATCTCGGAAATTATCCGCACGACTCAAACTTCTGTGTTGACGGACTTCTTTATCCCGACAGACGCGAGCATAGCGGTATGCTTGAATACAGAAACGTTTTAAGACCCTGCAGAGTCACCTCCTTTGATGCCGATAATAAGAAGATAACCTTCAAAAACCACAGATATTTTGAAAGCCTTTCGGATATCGATATCTACTTTACCGTTGAAAGAAACGGAAAGGTAATAAGACAGGGAAGAATTCTCTCTCCTGAAATAAAGCCTCAGACAAAGAAGACCTATAAGCTTCCCGTAGAGATAAGCTCCTTAAGCGGATTCTGCTATCTTAATATATACTACAGATCGAACAAGGTGGTTCAGTGGGCAGATATCGGATATGAGCTTGGATTTGAGCAGATAGAGCTTAGCTCAGATGCTGAAAATAACTCTGTATCTGTTATCAAAGGACAGCCGTTTGAATACTCCGAGAATGAAAAATATATCACAGTAAAAGACGGAGATAACCTTTATACGGTAGATAAGATCCACGGAACGATCAGCTCTTTGGTTGCAAGCGGAAAAGAGCTTCTCGCATCTGACGTAAAGCCTGCACTCTGGAGAGCACCTACCGATAACGATATGAGAATAAAGCACGACTGGAAGAGAGAGGGCTACGATACGATGTCACTTGAGTGCTTCGGATGCGTCGCAGAACAAAAGAGTGAGGGTGAGATAATCGTTAAGTCCTCGCTGACTCTCGGTGCAGCTCCGAGAAGAACCTTCATATTCCTCGATGCGATATACACCTTCAGAAAGGGAGAGGGCGTATATATAAGATACGATGTCAATATAAAGGGAAATCATGCACCTCTTCCGAGATTCGGATTTGAGGCTATGCTTGTCAGCGACCTTGAAAAGCTCTCATACTTCGGAAGAGGACCGATCGAGTCTTACGTGGATAAAAATAAGGCGTCAAGAGTATCTCTCTTTAACACGAGCGTTACCGATCACTTTGAGCATTACGTTCGTCCGCAGGAGAATATGGCGCACGCTGATACAAGATGGGTATGCGTTTATTCAGAGGCGGGTCAGGGAATACTCGTAACCAATACAGAAGTACTTGATCGCTTCTCCTTTAACTGCTCGCACTTTACTGCAAAGGATCTTGAGTATACCGCTCACGATTATGAGCTTGTGCCGAGAAAAGAGACGGTTCTTAACGTTGATTTTGCACATAGCGGAATCGGATCGAATTCTTGCGGTCCTGCTCTCAGAGAGGAGTTCAGATTCAGTGAGAAGAGCTTCACCTTTGAAGCAAGACTTATTCCCACCTTTGCGGGAAATATTTGCCCCTTTGAAAAAACTTTCAAAAAATAGTCAAAAAAAATCAAGACCTTCTTAAATGAAGGTCTTGACTTTTTTATTTTACGGGCTTTCCCGATTTTATGATCTTTTTTATCTTGAGCGATGACAAATCGTCAATAAATATAACGTCAGCCGATTTGCCGATATCAAGCGAGCCTACGAAATTATCTATATTTGCCGCTTTTGCAGGGGTGAGAGTTGCGCACTTGAGTGCGATTTCAAGCGGAATATCTGCAAAACGTGAAAGATTTTCAACCGCATTAAGAAGAGAAAGCGTGCTTCCTGCAAGTGCACCGTCCTCTGTAAGCGCAATTGAGTTTTTGACGTTTACTCTTTGACCCGCTATAGAATAAGCTCCGTCGGGGCATCCGGTCGCTTCCATTGAGTCTGTAATGAGACAGAGCTTGTCAGGACCCTTGCACATAAAGGCAAGCTTTATCATGTCGGGACAGATATGTATTCCGTCACAGATAATTTCGGTAAAAACAGAATTGTCTGTCAGCGCCGCGCAGGTAGAGGCGCCGTCTCTGTGATGAAGAGAGGGCATTGCGTTGAAGAGATGCGTTAC
>JAFQWB010000017.1 GCA_017407725.1 Clostridia bacterium
GTCAATTTACGATAAGCGCGCTGACAGAGAGCTTGTAAAGAAGGGCGAAAAGTGCGAGATCAGAGTTTATGCCGACTGGCCCGATACGTATGACGGATGGGAGTGGCAAAATTATTCGCGTGGCGAATGGAAGACGGTTTCTGAGGTAACAAGTGCTGAGAGAATAAGCGACGGTGTACGCGCAGGAATACGCGTCACAAGACCCTTTATGTCATCCGAAATAAGACAGAATATCTGGCTTTACAAGGATTCGACAAGAATCGACTTTGAGACCGAGATCGACTGGAACGAGCGTCACAAGATGGTAAAGGCTGTTTTCCCGACAGATATCAATACAGATAAGGCAAGCTTTGAAATACAGTACGGTAAGCTTGAAAGACCCACTCATTATAATACAAGCTGGGATCAGGCGAGATTTGAGGTTTGCGCGCACAAGTATGCCGACCTTTCAGAGGGCGGATTCGGTGTTTCGCTTATGAATGATTGCAAGTACGGATACGATATTCACGATTCTGTAATGATGTTATCTCTCCTTCGCGGCTCGACAGATCCTAACCCGGAGGCAGACCTTGGGCTCAACAGCTTCACCTACTCTGTAATGACTCACGAGGGAAGACTTGAGGATTCGGATACCGTCAAGGAGGCATATTACCTTAACTATCCTCTTGTAGCAGTCAAGGCAAGCGGAGATAAGTCCTATCTTCCCGAAAGCTATTCGTCGGTATCGGTATCGAAGAGCAACGTTATCTGCGAGTGTGTTAAGGAAGCTGAGAGAACAGACGAGAGAATTCTCCGTTTTTACGAGTGCATGAATATAAGAACCAAGGCAGAGATCTCTGTCGGTGAGAATTTCACAAAGGCTTACCTTTGCGATCTTATGGAAAACGAGATCTCCGAGCTTGAGATCAAAAACGGAAAGATCGCATATACCTTCGGCGGCTTTGAGATAGTTACAATAAAGCTTAAATAAACAAAAAATGCATTTTGGATATTCCAAAATGCATTTTTTTATTTGAAGTAAATATCGGTAAGATCCTCTTCCGATTCGACTGTGCGGCTTGTTCTGAAGTCACTAAAGAATGCTCCCGAGTCCTTGTATTCGGCTTCGCCCACCTGGTTGTCATAGGGGTCTGTGCGAAGAAAGCTTTTCGGGGGATCAAACTCTGCTTGAAACTCCTTGGACGTTATAAGTCTGAAGGGGTCAAGGTTTCCGAAGAAATATTCTCTTATAAATTCGTCCTTTCGGCGTCTTGCTCCGCCGCCGTAGGAGGTGTCAACGGGAATCCAGCCGTACGGAGCAACGTAGATTTCTGCCCAGTCGTGACTTCCTATACCGTCCTCAAGCGAAACGGTGGCACCCGATTGCCATCTTGCGGGAATTGAAAGCACCCTGCAAAGGGTTATGAAGGCTATAGACTGAACTCCGCAGTCGCCTCTTTTATTTTGAAGTGCAAACTCCGAAATGTTGTCAAGACAAAGATAGGGCCGCATATATGAGTAATTTATCTCATTTGTGAGATAATCGTATATTGCCTTTGCCATAAGAAGTGGATTTTTTTCAGAGCCGACTATTTTTTGTGAGAGCTCTCTTACGCGGGGAGTGAAGGTTATGTGCGGAGGCTTTTCTTCTGTATAAAAGCTCGGCTGCTCTGAGGATACTTTGCTCGGGTCGAGCTGATTGTAGGCGTATTTTGACACGTAGCTGAAGGTTACCGAATAACGCTCGCCCTTTGATGCTATCGCTTTTATGCACGCCGTTCTCTGGTCACTGTCCGAAATATAAACGGGGTGGCTTGACGAAATAAGCTCGACGTCGCTCTGCTCGGCGCACTCTATCGGATAGGGGAGGTGAACCGTTATTTCCTCGCCTTCGCGAACAAAGTCGTCGCTTAAGGACATAGAGAAGGTGAGTGTGAATCTGAAGGCTCTGCCTCCTCGCTCCTTCATAATGCGGGCGTTGTTATTTTGCCCTCTGTAGCATTCGGCAGGGCAGCCTTCTATATCAAGCGAGTCGTTTTCCTTAAGATTTTTAAGAAAACGTGAGCAGGTGACTCTGATGTTTGCAAGTGCATCGTCCTGATAATAGACTTCACCGTCTTTGAGTATGTAATCGGCGTAGCCGAGAGCGGTAAGCTCCTTAAGTGTCTCTTCTTTTACACCCTCATAGCGCTCACGAAGAAGAGAGAGCATTGACTCAAAATCACGGCTGTAGTCATCCTTCATTACAGAGGCGATAACTCTTTCAACAGAAAGTCTTCTTTCAAGCGAACGAGAAAGAGATGAATCCCCAAGTATTTTATCGATCTCGCTTATCTCTTTTTCAAACTGTGCCGATTTTTTATATCGGTCAACCGAGTCGGGAAGAGGAATCGAGAGAAGCTCAATATCCTTTTCGTCAAATCTTATCATAAATATCTCCTTAAAGCTCAAGCGTAACCGTGCCTGTAAATGCCTTTATAACGCTTGAAGCGAGAGACTGAGCATAAAGATTGTGGTGTCCGCGAAGCTCCTCGGGAACCCTCATGGCTCTGTCGCCCGATACCGATATCGGAACGAGAGCAACAGATGCGCCTACCGCCTTGTAGAAATAGGTGTATCCGCCGTTGAGCCCGTGATGTGCAAGCTGAACATAGTCGCACCTAAGAGGCGAGAGATCCTCTCTGTGCTTTCTGTATACGATCGAAAGTCCGTTTTCGTAAGCATCGCCCGTGAACATTACGCTCTTTTTTGATCCGGTAACCGAGAAAACGAGAGATAATTCGTTAGGGTCGGAAAGAACGGCGGCGTCTTTATAGGTGAAGAAAAATCTTATAATAGTGCCGTCTACGTCAATAGTGTCGCCGCATTCGGGTGTAATGATCTCGCAGTCGTCAACTAAAGAGCACATTTCATTTATTACACCTGTCTCGGCAAGAACCTTTCCGCCTCCCCACGAAAACTCATCGGGGAAGCTTTTACAAATCCTTTTTATCTTTATTTTTTCATAAAGCTCTTTTTCGTTTATTATAAATTTTAATGCTCCGAAGTGATCAAGATGCGGATGAGTGATTATCCAAAGATCGACGGTGGGATGATTTCCCGAAAGCTCTGTAAGCATAGAGATCAGATTTTCGGCATCTATCCTTTCAAGACCGCCGTCAACAACGATATAGTGCTTGTTGTCTGTTTCGATTATATACCCCATTCCTGCGGCTTGCCATTTCCATTCTCCGTCAAACAGAGAAGCGTTTGTGCAGTACTGAATAAGCTTTCCCATAATAAAACTCCTTTAGATGTTTGTTTTATGCCCATTGTAGGATTTTAACGTGCTTACCTCACAGTTGTACCCCTTGAGAGATACCTTCTTGAATCCGAGAGGATGCTTTTTGTATCTGTATCTGTGGTGAGGATAGGGAAGAGGATCGTAGTGATTCATCATTTCCCTTGAAAGAAGAGTGAGCATTTTTATCTTTACTTCGGAGTATGACGAATCATCCCAAAGGTTTACAAGCTCAAGCGGATCTGATTCAAGATCATAAAGGAATCCGTTTTCCTCGCTGTCAAGCTGGATTTTGTAGCGATCATATCTGAGTGCGCGTACAACTCCGCTTTGAGTCCAGGTGTTCAGGCAGTCGTAGCGGCTTCGAGCCTCGTCGCTCGTTCCCTCTTCTTCGGGAGTGAGTGCGTCGTCGGAATTCCAGATAAGTCCGCCGTATCCGCTTTCCATATACGCCGTATCGAATTCGTTCTTGTGGCTGTCATCACCCAGAAGAAGCGAAAGATAGCTCTTGCCCTGAACACCGTCGGGGATAGGTACGTTTATAATATCGCAAACTGTGGGCAAGAGGTCGATGAGGCTTATGAAATATGGGCAACGGCGAGGCTTTATATTCGGTCCTATCCATATCGTAGGAATTTTTGTAAGTATATCGGGGAGCTCAACGCCCTTCCTGAGAAGACCGTATTCGCCAACAAAATCGCCGTGATCCGAAAGATAAATTATGTATGTGTTGTCAAGAAGCTCTCTTTCCGAAAGACCGTTATAAAGGCGCTTTATCTGATCGTCAATAAGCGAGAGCATTCCGTAGTAGTTTGATCTTGTTCGTAAAATTCTGTCGTTAATATTCTCGCCAAGAACCTCTTCCCAAATAGCGCGAAGCTCCTTGAAGCGGCGGCTTTTTGATTCAAGCGCGCTTTCATTTGTTATTTCGGGTAAGGATTCCTTTGGAAACATATCGAAATAAGGCTTTGGAACCTGAGAGGGATTGTGCGGTTCAGCCATACTTATCCAAAGAAAGAAGGGAGAGCTGCTATCGTTTGAATCTATAAATTCAAGTGCATCACGAATATTTCTGAATGGATATTGGGCGTCGACGGAGCAGGGTGAAGGAAAGTCTGTTTCGAGGTGATTAGTGCTTCTTAAAAAGTCTGAAAATTCCTGCTCTTCTTTTGTGGCGTTTATTTCGCCCTCTCCTCCGAGATGACCGTTTATTTTAGCAAAATCAAAGTCAGATTGTCTTCTGTGAGAGTGATTTTTTCCACACAGAGCCGTAGTATATCCATTCTCCTTGAGAATGTCGATAAGATCCTTTGTGTAGGTGGCATCTATAAAATTGTGATTGCTTCTCACCTTGTGGGTTTCGGGCGTTCTGCCCGTGAAAAGGCTGACCCTCGCTGCCATACAGATGGGGTTGGGTGTGTATGAATTTGTGAAATCGCATCCTTTTGAGGAAAGCGCGTCAAGAAAAGGCATGGTGTCAAGTGCAAATCCTCTCGATGCACGCAGATCAGCTCTTTGCTGATCTGTCATTATGAGAATGAAATTTGGCTTGCCGTTCATTTTTTTACTTCCTTCTGTTTCTGTAAATTCCGATTGCTGCCGAAATAAGAGCCACCGATTCATATATCGATCCGCCTATTGAGCGGGCAAATATATCATAGGTAAGAACGAAAGGCGAGGTTACAACAATGCTCTTTCTGACGTTCTGAGCGCTCTTAAAGGACATACAGTATGTATTTATACAAATTCCGATAAGAACGAATACAGAGTACCACGCTTCCCACGTAAGGGCGCACATGATCGCCTGAATGATAACAAATCCTATCGGAATAAGCTTTGATTCAATTCCTTTTTTGTTTCTGTAGTCATATGCGGCATTTCTGACAATGTTAACTCCGTTCATTGCCATTGCCGAATATGCGCCTATCATAAAGTAGTGTATGCAGAAGGTTACTGCAACCATACTCTGCATAAAAAGTATCTGTCTTTGGGTTTTTACCTGATATGAAACAAATCCGAGAATGATTGCGAGAATTCCGAAAGCTTGTCCCACGATCCATAGAGTGCCGTGTGCATCGGCAAGAGTTTTTAAAAAAATGATTATACCTTCCATAGTCCTTTTCCTTTGTTTCGTTAAGGCTCATTATATCATTCTGCATGATATTTGTCAACAATTGTTTTGATTTGGCTATTAATGAAAAAGCTTTTTATTTTTCTATTTACAAGTTGCGCAAAATATGATAAGATAAACTGAGTATATATGTTTGGAGAGTGTATATGAAATTTTTTTCTAAGCTTTATTTGCTGATAAGTGTTTTTTTGCTTTTTTCTTTAATAGTAGTTCTTGTATCGTGTGATGAAAACTCGGAAACGGGTGTTACGACAGAGCAGACAAGCCTCGTGAATACCTCTTCACACGGTGTAAATATAACGACCAATCCCGCCTTGCAGACAAGTGTGTTTGTCACCACGGAGAAGATTACAACCTCGAATACTACAAGCGCACCCGTGACAACGGCTCCCGAACCGCATATACATGTTTTCGGTGAGTGGAATGTCATAAAGA
>JAFQWB010000018.1 GCA_017407725.1 Clostridia bacterium
CGCGCTTGTATACCTTAAAGAGTATTTTAACGGTATAGTGCCCGAAAATCCGTATATTGAAGATCCCAAAGACGTGAGATGCATTTCTTTTTCTGCTAACGGCGATGTACTTAACCAAAACGTGTATAAGCACGGTATTATCGATATTATAAAAAAATATACTCCGTAAAACGAAACTCAAAATGAAAAAAATTATTGTTATAGGCTGTCCGGGAAGCGGGAAAAGTACCTTTTCAAAAGCTCTTCACGAGAAAACCAAACTACCGCTGTATCACCTTGATTTGTTGTACTGGAACGAAGACAGAACCACAGTTTCCAAAGAGATCTTTCTTGAGCGGCTGAGCAGTGTTCTTGAAAAGGACGAATGGATAATTGACGGGAATTATGCATCCACAATGGAATATAGAATGTCGCTTTGCGATAGCGTGTTTTTTCTTGATTTTCCGCCCGAGGTATGTCTTGAGGGCATTAAAGAAAGACGCGGAAAGAAAAGAAGCGATATTCCGTGGGTCGAGATGGGTGAGGATGCCGAATTTACCGAATTTGTAAAAAGCTTCGCAAAAGAGCAGAAGCCGAAAATACTTGATCTTCTTGCAAAATACAGCGATAAAAATATTATAATCTTCTTTGACAGAAAAGAAGCCGAGCACTTTCTTGAAAACTAAGCAAAAAAGGTCTGCAGACAAAAGTCTGCAGACCTTTTTACTGTATTCCGTATGCACCCGTAACGGGGTCTCTGAAAATTCCAAGATGCGGAGTCTTGAAGGTGAAGATAACAAAAAGCAGTGCAAGTATAAGAAGTATCGAAATAGCGGCTCTTTGCGAAATAATATACTTTTTGTGACGGCAGAAAAGAACTGTTTCGTAAATATATGATATTGCCGCAGAAATAAAGAATATTGCAATGTTGACAAAATCGGGGGATTTTCCTATCACGCCGTTGTAGGTGTAAAAGAGTATCGGAATCAGAATAAGTCCGAGCAGTATGCCGCGCAGCTTTACGTTAAAGAGATCGTCACGGTCCTTAAATAAAAGGCTTTCTACGATCGCAAATATAAGCATCGGCCAGAAAAGAAGCTTCATATGCTCCCATGTTGACTCATTCACTCCCGAAAATGAGGCAATTAATGGCGATTTACCAAGAAGATCGTACAAAAAATGAAGAAGTGTGCCCAAAAGAGAGGTCACGCCGAATCCGAGAAGCTGCCATAAGGCTATAGATCTTTTCATGTTTCACCTCAAATAAAGTCTTAAGTTAACTATATTCGAAAATGAAGGTCGTTATGCACGGTGAATAAAAGAAAATTATGTAAAAAATGCGCCTGCAAGAGCAAGGCGTATTTTTTATATTTATTTGAGCGATACGTTACCGTTGGTGCATTTGATAACTGTTGCAGGTACCGATGAGGCTAAATTGCCCGAGTCAAGCAAGCTCCATTCTGAGATAGTTCCGCCGAATGTTATGTCTGTAAGGCTTTGGCAACCTGAAAACGCCTCGCTTTCAATAAGAGAAACACTTTTGGGAATATTGATGCTTTCAAGTGCAGTACCTGAAAATGCATTAAAACAGATGCTCTTGACCTTGTTCCCCATTTTTACCGATTTGAGATTCTCGCACGAGGAGAAAAGACTTGAATGTATGATTTCAATGCTGTCGGAAAGTGTAATGCTTTCAAGTGAGGAGCATCTTTGGAACGCACCGTTGCCTATATAAGTTACACTTTCGGGAATAGAAATGCTTTTAAGTGACGTGCAGGCGGTAAATGCAGAATCACCGATGCTTGTGATAGCTCTTCCAAGCTTTATCGTTTTAAGCGATGAGCAAAACCAAAAGGCTTCGTTTCCAATGCTCGTTACACTATCCGGAATAATTACCGTTGACAGAGTTTCGCAGAACTTGAAGGACAAGTTTCCTATTTTTGTTACGTCTCCGATCACAAGGGTTACACCTTGCGAGAGCTCGCTGTTGTCGGAAAGAATGCAGGAGGGAGACTCGGGATGTGTGTCATATGTGTAATCCCTTTCAACGTCAAAGCCGTAATTGGTGACAAGCGCATCCCAGGATGAAATAAGATCGTTTTCTTTGTTATAAAGTCCGGGTGCAAGCGAATCTGTCTTGTCAGCTTTTCTGCAAGCAGTGAAGAGAAGAGCAAACGAGAGCAGAATAAGTGTGCAGGAGATAAGTGCTGTAGTGTTTTTCATCGTGTTTAACTTTCGCGTTTAAGCCCGTCGGCATGTATGTCTATATTATACATAGAGGAGAAAAAATGTCAATGCCAAAAAAGTCAAAGCCTGCAAATTAACGCCGAAAGTTGGTTATAAAAAGTTAAAATTCAGTCAGAAATCCTTTTGAAACGAAAATTTTTTGTAAACAATTTGTAAATAATAAAAAAGCTATACTGTACAATAACAGAGTGTAGCGTCACAATTCAGCAAAGCAATGCTTAGAATGCCTTTGCAGATAATCTAAAGCCGTAAGGAGGTTACGCCGAAAAACGCCAAGAAGCGACAATAAATGTTTTTGAAAAACAAACGATTAGGTGAAAAAAATTCTCCGAAGCAGAACTTTTTTGCAAATTCGTAGTGTTCGTAAAAGGCAAAAAGTGCCCGATCAAGCCATTAAAACGTATAAATTTCGGCTGTTTAAGAGGCGTTTGAGAGCCTTTGCAAATGGGTGTGAGAAGCATTTTGGGGTTGACAAAAAAATAAAAAAGATGTATACTTATATAGTTTTGTAATTTATAGTATGATGCGCGCGTCTGCGCTCACGGACTTTTGAGGGGCATTTCTGCGAGAAATGCGTCTGCTTTTTTGCGGGCTTTCAGACGACGAGCGCGTTTGGCGGCTGTAAATTCATTTACTGCGCAGTATATCAAAACTGCGTTAGCTTTGTAAACACTTTATATGTGAGGGAATAAAAAATGCGCAAACACACACACAACAAAGGCTTATCAAAAGGCGTCCTTAAGAGATGCACTACTGCGTTGCTTGCAATTGCAATACTTGTGCAGGCAATGTCGCTTGGCATTTCTGCTTCGGTATACGGTTTTGCCGGTCTTCTTGGCAGCTCGGGATCGCTCAGCTCGCCCGGAAATTCAGGTAATGCAAATTTTGACAGCGATGCTGTTATTGAGGCACTTCAGGGTGACGTGATCAAGTATATGAAGAAGGACTTGATTCAGAGAATCGAAGATCAGAGACTGACAGGCAGTGCCGAGGTCATTCTGATGTTCTCTGACAAATCCTTGGTTTCGGAATATACAGAAAAGTACGCTGACAAGATGACTTACGATGAGTTCAAGGTTTCCGATGCGGCGATCGCATTTGAGCGTGAGCTTAAGATAAACCGCGAGACAACTCTCCGTGAGCTTGAGGAAAGCGGACTCGTATTTGAAGTCAAGCACACTTACACTCATGTTCTTGACGGTGCTTTCGTAATGACGACCTACGAAAACATGAGCGATATATGCGAAAACGAGGGAGTTTCGGGTGCAATGCTTTCGCAGTCCTACCTTCCCATGAAGGCTCCCAATAACCCGGTTGACGTTTATGATACGGGTATCTTCAACAGCGGAAGCGTAAGCTACACAGGTAAGGGAACTATAGTTGCGGTTCTCGATACAGGATGTGACTATGCACACCCCGCTTTTACGACTTATTCGATAAAAGACGGACGTTATGACCGTGATGAGATCGCAGCACTTCTTCCTCTTCTTGAGGCAAGCAAGACAAGTGTAGGACTTGAGGCAAGAGAGGTTTACTACGGTAACCTTACGGGCGGCAAGATCGCATTCGGATATGACTATGCAGATAAAGATCCCGACATTATGCCGTTCGAGAATAGCCACGGAACTCACGTTGCAGGTATTATAGCAGGTAAGGGCGGCGAGATCACAGGTGTTGCTATCGACGCACAGCTTGCAATAATGAAGGTTTTCAGTGACTACGATGACGGAGCTAAGGATGGCGACATTATTGCGGCACTTGAGGACTGTATCACTCTCGGTGTTGATGCTATCAACATGAGCCTTGGAACCTCGTGCGGATTTACAGAAGAATCCGAGCTTGACGAGCTTTACAAGAATACACTTTACAGCAATATTGAAAAAGCAGGTATTTCTCTTGTAGTTGCGGCTTCCAATGACCACAGCTCGGGCTTCGGCGGAGAAAACGGTAATACAAACAAAACAGATAACCCCGATTCGGCAACAGTCGGATCACCCTCTACGTACCTTTCATCCTTTACAGTAGCATCGGTAAGCGGAACAAAAGAGAATTTCATGATTGCCAACGGCAAGGATGAGGTATTCTTCATCAAGTCTTACAGCACGTCAGCAAAGGAATATGACTTCTTTGAGATGATGGGAATCAAGGAAGGCGACAAAAAGGTTTACGATTACGTTGCGGTTCCCGGATTCGGTGACAGAGTAAACTATTCGGGCGTAAACGTTAAGGGAAAGATCGCTCTCGTATCCAGAGGAGATATAACCTTTGAAGAAAAGGTTCAGTTCGCTCAGGAGGCAGGAGCTATCGCCGTGCTTATATATAACAATGTATACGGCGACATCACGATGACCATCGGTAACCATGCAAAGATCCCCGCAGTTTCCATAGGTAAGGACGAGGGCGAAATGCTCGCGGCTCTTAAGACCGGTACACTTGAATTTGACCTCAGTAACAAGGCAGGTCCTTTTATGTCGGACTTCTCCTCGTGGGGTCCTACTCCCGACTTAAAGCTTAAGCCCGAGATCACCGCTCACGGTGGAAACATCAAGTCTGCCGTTGTAGGCGGCGAGTACGACGAAATGAGCGGAACGAGTATGGCGGCACCTAATATGTGCGGTATCACAGTTCTTATCCGTCAGTACGTAAACGAAAAGTTCCCCGAACTTTCGGTAACAGAGGCTCGTGACCTCGTTAACCGTCTTTGCATGTCAACAGCAACAATCGCAAAGGACAAGAAGGACCACCCCTATTCTCCCAGAAAGCAGGGAGCAGGTCTTGCAGATATAACAAAGGCAACCACAACTGCCGCATACCTCCTTGTTGACGGTATCGGCAAGACAAAGCTTGAGCTTGGCGATGACCCCAAGCGTACAGGCGTTTACGAGATGACAATAAAGCTCGTAAATATTTCCGATAGCGCACAGAGCTACAAGCTCGGAAACCTCACTATGACAGAAAGTGTATCGGTATCCGACCCTGAATACGTAGCAGAGCTTGCTTATATGCTTTCCAATACGTCAGAGTATTCTGTAGACGGAGGCGTTCTCAGCGCAGATAACGTTGTTACCGTTGATGCAAATAAGACAGCAACAATTAAAGTTAAGATAACTCTTTCAGACGAAGATAAAGCATATCTCGATTCCACCTTCGAAAACGGTATGTTTATTGAAGGCTATCTTACCTTCGATAATACAAATGAAGAAGGCGTTGACCTTAACGCTCCCTTCCTTGCCTTCTACGGCAACTGGGGAGATGCACCTATCTTTGATATTGACTACTATGAGGTTGAGACCGAGGCACACAACAATGCTATAGACGACGATGACAAGATCAAAGCCGACTATTATGCAACAACTCCTCTCGGAACTTACTACTATGACTACATAATTCCGCTTGGAACTTATCTCTACGAAATGGACGAGGATGCATATTCGGCTATCCCTGCAACACGTGAGCATGCTGCAGTAAGCTGCGTAAAGACAAGCATCAGCGGTATTTACGGAGTGTTTACAGGTCTTTTAAGAGGCGCTAAGGAGCTTAACGTTACCATAACCAACACCGAAACGGGTGAGGTTGTATGGTCAATGACAGAGTACAACTGTGCTAAGGCACATTATTACGGAGCGCCCCGCGGTTATATGTCGAGAATTGATCTTCCGATGTTTAACGACGAGACAGGATCACTTTTTGCCGCCAATAATACTCACTTTGAAGTAACGATGAGTGCAAAGCTCGACTGGGATGGCGGAGAAAACAAGTCTGATACTTATAGCTTCTCATTCTACGTTGACTATGAAGCTCCTACGGTTGTTGATTCTCAGTACAGAGTCAAGTACGATAAGAGCCGTAAGGAAAACCGTTACTATCTTGACGTAATGGTTTACGATAATCACTATGCAATGTCCTGCCGTCCGATCCTTATTTATGACTTCACCGGCGATTTTACGGGCGACTTTATGGGTGAAGATGACGTAACAACAACCTTCTCATCACTTTCCGAATATCCTATTCCGATATATCAGCAGAATAAGGGTGAGGTTACAAAGGTTGAAATTGAAATTACGGATTACATAGATATAATCAAGAATTCCAAGACACCTAACGGTATTACTCTTTATATAGACGACTATGCAATGAACGCAGGCGTTTATTACATTCCTTTCCCCGAAACAGATTCTGAGGATCTCGTATTCAATACGAATTCTATTGATCTCAGTATCAATCAGACAGCCAATCTCGTAGATTATTTCGTACATGCAGATGGATCTGAGATTGAAATCACAGATTATCTCTACACTCTTAACTGGACTTCGTCCGATCCTTCTGTTGTTGCAGTAAAGGACGGCGAGATCGAAGCTCTTGGGAGCGGTACTGCAAAGATAAGGGTAACCGCAGATACCTGGGTGGACTATGAATATGTCGGTGAGGATAAGAACGGTCGACCCGAGTACGAAACCAAACCGATGTATAAGGAAATAACGGTTAACGTATCCGACACACAGATGAAGGATGACCCGAATTCGGGTATAAATGCGGATATCAAGGAGATATTCTTCACGTCTTACGATACACTTTTTGCACATAATACTCATATAAATTTCTCTGAGATAGGAAGAACGGGTTCTACAAACTACTTTGACGGTAACTACAGCCTTGCATTCTATCCCGCAGAGAAGATACAGCTTCATTATGAGCTTGATCCATGGAATCTTGCAGATGAGAGATATGAGCTCAAATGGTCATCCAATAAGCCTGACGTTGCATCGGTAGACGGAAACGGAGTTGTTACCGGTGAAAAAGAGGGTAAGGCAGTAATCACTCTTAAGATTGTTATCGACGGTAAGGAGGAGCAGCTTATTGCAGCTCGTCTTTCGGTTGAAATAAAGAGTGAATTCATCATTGAAAACAGAGAACTTATCGCTTATAAGGGTAAGGGCGGAGATGTAGTCATTCCCGACGACGAGGGTATTCTCTACATCGGCGCATATGCTTTCTCACACTTCTACCTTGATAATAAGAAGGTTGTTGAGAAGGATGAAAACGGCTACTATGATCTTGACGATAAGAAGACTCCTCTCGGAAACACGACGGTTACGTCGGTAGTTATCCCCGAGGGTGTTGAAAATATCAAGAAATATGCATTCTATAACTGTACGGCACTTAAAGAGGTAGTTCTTCCCGATAGCTGCGAGACGATCGGAACGGCAGCCTTCCAGGGATGTAAGAACCTCGAAAAGATCAACTTTGCGGGCGATCCCAATGTTGAGAACGATAAGGACGGCGTTAAGATAATTTCCGATAACGCCTTCTACGATTGCCGCAAGCTCGCTTCAAGCGGCGAAAACGGTGCGGATTTCGCAGGAGTTTACGCTATTGGACAGTATGCATTCTATAACACTGCATTCACAAGCCTTGACCTCTCGCTTCTCAGCAGAATAAGCATGGGTGCGTTCTACGGTTGTAAGTCGCTTACAACGCTTAAGCTCGGTGAGAGAACAAGAATCTCAGATTCAATGTTCTACGGCTGTACAGCACTCACAGACGTGACAATTTACAGTGATACAGTCGGAGATAAGGCATTCTACGGATGTACTGCGCTCAAGAACGTAACACTTGCAAATAACGTTACTTACCTCGGTGTTGAGGCATTCAAAAACTGCTCAAAGCTCGGTGCGATCAATATTAACGCAGAGATTGAGTACATAGGCAAAAATGCATTTGCAGGTTGCACGTCACTCGAAAGCTTCAAGCTTCCCGAGGATGCACAGCTTACAAATTACAAGATAGAGGGCGGAGCAATCTACACAAAGAACGGAGATACTCTCGTACTTGTTCTTCCTTCAAACATCACATCATTTGAGGTTCCTGCATCGGTTAAGTATATTTCAGGCGGAGCATTCGTAACACTCAAAAATCTCCAGATCGTAAGCTTTGCAAGCGGATCTGCAATCGAGGTTATCGGTGACGGTGCATTTGCGGGCTTAAAGAGCCTTAAAACGGTAAATCTTCCTGCAAATAAGGAAATAAAGATTGGAATCCGTGCTTTCGATGAGGCAACCTCGCTTAGGACGATCGATCTTACTTCGGTAATCGAGATCGGTGACTATGCGTTCAATAAAACAGCAATCACAGCACTTACACTTAATAAGGAAAAGATTAAGATCGGATCTTACGCGTTCAAGGATACTAAGTCACTCGGAACGGTAGTTCTTACAAACGGAGTGAAGATCGGCGTTGGTGCTTTTGAAAATTCTGCTGTTACAACAGTAGATCTCAAGGGTGGAAATGCTACTGTAGGCGATAGCGCATTCAAGAACTGTGTAAACCTTACATCGTTCGACTTCTCAGGTATCAAGGAAGAGAAGGACGCTAACGGAAACGTTGTAGAGATCAAGATAGGCGACTATGCATTCTTCGGATGTAAGAAGCTCAAGCAGGTAGTTGCAAACGATATCTACGTTATAGGCAACAGCGTATTCGCAGGATGCGTTATGCTTGAAAAGCTCGAAGCAAATAAGCTTGAGTCTATCGGAAACGGAGCATTCTTCGACGTAACAATTGACATTTCCAAGCTTTCTAACGATTACACAGCAACAAGACTTACAAAGCTTGATCTTCCTAAGCTTGAAAAGATAGGCGATTCGGCGTTCTCGTGCTCCGTAGGCATTGCGTCCGCTAATCTCCCTGCACTCAAGGAAATAGGCGAAATGTCCTTCTATATGGCAATGGGACTCAAGACAATAACCGCGTCGGCTGATCTTAAGGTAATTCCCGCAATGGCATTTGTAGGATGTCAGTTCGATATATCCTGGTTCTCCGATGAGGACAAAAACGGATACTGGACAAACGAGTTCTTATCTAATATAGAAAGCATTGGTCCGAGAGCATTCTACTATTCCAATATCCCCGCAAACATAGAGTTTGAAAAACTTACGTATCTCGATAAGCAGTCATTTGCTGAGCTTGGAATCATCTCCTTCAGAGCTCCCAAGCTTGAATATATCGGAGATGAAGCATTTGCAGTATGCTCAAAGCTCGAGAGTATTTATGCTCCCGCAGTAAAGCATATCGGTGACGGTGCATTCACACAGACACTCGTTACTGAATTTGAGGTAAGCGATGCTCTTGAATCGATTGGAAACAACCCCTTCTTTATGGCTGATAAGTTTGAGGGCTTCTTTGCAACAGAGTCCGGCACAAGAACCACTACAAAGACCTTTACAAATGCAAAGATAGTTGACGGAGCGCTTTACGTAAAGAATGCAAGAGGATATTCTCTTGTTTCCTATCCTATGACAAAGACCGATATCGAGCTCGTTGTTGAAGAGGGAACTACGAGAATTGAGCTTTATGCGGTATCGATGAATGAAAACCTTTTAATGGTTAAGCTTCCCGCATCGCTCAGAAGCATTGCAGATTTTGCATTCATCGGAACGAACAACCTGAATACGGTAACCTTCAGATCTTACTACGCTCCTACTCTTGAGAGTATGATGAGCATAGCAAATGTCGATAAGGAAATCCAATATATCACAGTTGATAACCTTGATAAATTCCCCGGATTTGAGACACTTTATAAATACAGCTATTCGATCATGTTCGACGGTTTTGGTGTACGTAACCTTTATCAGAACAACTTCAAGGCAGGCGTCGGCGGATTCAATGCTCCCAAGATGACTGCGATCATTCCCGAAAACTGTGTAGGATACGATGCACTTGTATATAAGGCATACTTTGATGTATCCGAGACAGAAAAATCAGGAATAAACTCAGGCAGATACGCAGTAGCATTTACAGATGCCGTACACGCTCTCCCCGATAGTGTTGACCGCTTCGACAAGCTTCTTGTTGAGACAGCAATAAATGCTTACAATGCTCTTGAGGCGCACAGCGACGAGAAGGTATTCGTCGATGCATCTGTAGTTGAAAAATTCGAAAGACTCCGTGTTCAGTATAACGTAAACGTTGTTGACGGAAAGATAGCGGCGCTCTTCGGAATGTACAACACAGAATATCACTTCAATATTCTTAAGGATGCAACTTTAGCTTACAATGCACTTACAGACGACGAAAAGGCACTTGTTGCAAATGCTGACGTACTTTCCGTTAAGTATGACGAGCTCTGTGAGGCAATGGGCGTTGAAGTAAACTTCGATATTACGTATGCAGAACACTTTAAGTCTGTAGAACCCGATGATCCCATTATCAGCGATGACGAAAAGGAAATCCCGTGGAAGCTTATTATCATAATTGCCGCATCTGTGGTAGTTGTTGCAGGAATAGGCGTGGTATTAATCGTGATTATTAAAAAGAAAAAAGCTTCGGTTAAGGTAACAAATTCCGTAAACGCTCCTGTAAACGAGGAGTCCGATGCTACACCCGCAAACGAAAATGATACTATCGAAAATTCGGATGCAAAGGAAGAATAAGATGACAAAAAAACATCTCAAAATAATACTTATTATGGTCTTTGCCGTAGCCCTGACATTTATTTTGTCAGGGTGCGGCTCCGACGGTTACAGTATTGAAGGTAAAAACGTAGTTACCTTTGAGCTTGACGGAGGAATAATAACAACCAAGAATTCAAGCTTCGACATAATCAACTTTGCTTATGATCCCGGAACTTATATTCTTGATCCGATCAAAGACCTCGGATATACCGTAAACCGTCCCGATTACGAGTTTACGGGATGGTATACAAGTCCCGAATGTAAGCCGGTAGATGAGTGGAACTTCGGTACACTCTTTGAACAGGAAAAGCTTACACTTTATGCAGGCTGGAAAAAGTCGGTAAAGTACACTTACACAGTTTACTACGTTGAAAATAACGTTGCAACCGCGCTCGGATCTTATGCAGTAAATGCAGGTGATGCATATAAGGATCTGAGAGGCTATGAAAACAAGAGAAACGGATACACATCCATAGGAATTTATTCCGATAAGACACTTGAAACACCCTGGGATTCGGGATATAAGCATCCGGGCGGAGAAACCGATACCGATATTCCCGTTTACGTTGATTATATCAAGGGTGAATGGTCAATTGTAGATAGCTTTGATAAGTTAAAGTCTGCAATGAAATCAGGCAAGAACGTATATCTTACCGCAGATATAGACTGTAACGGTAACATACTCAGTGAGCTTAGTCTTACTTCAAGCTACGGCGGAATATTTGAGGGTAACGGACATACAGTATCGAATTTCAAGATCGTAAGATATGCAGGTCTTAAGACCGCAATTATTGCTGTTTTTGCAAAGCTTGATGCAAATGCAGAAGTAAGAAACGTAAATTTCGCAGACGTTATATACGATTTCACAGGAATCAAGGCGGATACCGTAAAGGTTGCTGCTCTTGCAGTAAGCTCTGAGGAAAACGTCAAGATAAATAACGTTTCTGTAACCGGAACGATAACTACCGATTATACAGGTAGTATTACTACACAAAATAAAGCAGTGCTTGAGGCTGATGAAACCACGGTAGAGTCGGGCTTTACTGCAACAGTAACCATCAATGTTCAAAATTAAAATGCGTATATAACGAAAAGGAGAAAAAATGAAAATCTGCAGAAAGATTATATCACTTGTAATCGTAGCAGCTACGCTTCTCGGAATTATGCTTCCGCTTGTAAGCTGCGGACAGGTGATCGACAACGAAACAACGCGTCTTGTACTCTCAACAGCAGAGCTTGACGGCGTATTCAACCCCTTCTATTCATCGTCAGGTGCCGATAACGGTATTATCGGTATGACACAGATAGGTATGCTTTCCTCCGATAAGGACGGTAAGGTAGCCTTCGGTGAGAATGAAGCGTGTGTAGTTCTTGACTATGAGGAAATAACCGCTGCTGATAAGAGCAATACGGTATACCGCTTCGTACTTAAGAACGACCTTAAGTTCTCTAACGGATCGCCCCTTACAATGAAGGACGTTCTTTTTAACCTCTACGTATATCTCGACCCTGCATACTACGGTAGCTCTACAATTTATTCTACCGATATTGTAGGTCTTGCAGAATACCGTACTCAGAGCACAAGTGAAGACAAGCAGGATCAGTTCAACGAAAGCTTCGCGCTTCTTGCAAACCTCAGAATCAGCCGTCTTATCGAGTGTGTTCAGTACATAACACAGGATCTTTACCCCAAGCAGAGCCTTACTGATGAGCAGATGGCAGCAGAGCTTGCAATTCTTGCTAAGGACAACGGCGGAGAATATTCAACGCTTGTTGAAGACTACAATCTCACAAAGAAGTACTTCCGTGAGGAGCTCGATAAGGATTACACTTATGCAAAGGGCACCTACGAGGATATTTCCTTTACCGACAAGAACGGTAACAAGGTAACTCTTCTCAACGACACAGAAGCATTCCTTTATAACCAGGGTCTCATCACATGGGATGAAGAGGAATGTGAATTCATTTACTCTCTCGGTGAAGAAGAGGGAAGAAAAATGAGTGAAGAGGAAGTTAAGGATGCAGTTTATAACAACTACGTTCCTAACAGAGTAGACTTTATTCTTATGGCTCGTTCAACAGCTATGGAGCTTTACACATACTTCTCACTTCTCGAAAAGCAGAAGTATTTCGATAGCCTTGATGAAGAGGATAAGATCACAAACGTATCCGGTATCAAATATGCAAATAAGGACGCTTCTGTTGTAGTTAACGGCGTTACTTACGATAAGCCCGTGCTTGATGAAAACGGCGCAGTAGTTTCGGGTAACGAGGTTCTCGAGATTACTATCAACGATGTTGACCCCAAGGCTATCTGGAACTTCGGATTCACCGTTGCTCCTATGTACTACTACTCCACATACGAAGTATATAAGGATTTTGACTATGAGACAAACTTCGGTGTTGTTTTCGGAAGCGTTGAATTCCAGGATGAAGTTATTAAGGATCACGATAAGATCGGTGTTCCCGTAGGTGCAGGTGCATACAAGGCAACCACACGTACAGGCGATTCCTCTAACGTTACAGCATCCACCTTCAAGTCTGATAACGTAGTTTACTTTGAGCGTAACGAGTATTTCGAATTCCCTGTTACTATCAAGTACATTAACTTCAAGGTTGTTCCTACAAACCTTATGCTCGAGTCTCTCTTTGCAGGCGAAGTTCATATGGTTGAGCCCGCTTGTAAGCAGGAGAACATTAATGAGATCGCTGACAACAAGAGCGGCGGTTTCGCAAGCACACCCGTTCTTACAAACGGTTACGGTTATATCGGAATCAATGCTGAAAAGATACCGAGCATGGCTGTAAGACAGGCAATCATGCACGCTATCAATACACAGCTTGCGGTTGACTATTACTTTGGATATTCAATGCCTATTCACCGTCCTATGACCAAGGCTTCTTGGGCATATCCTAACGAGGTTGATGCTCTTGGACAGTACTATTCATACGATTCAACAGGCGAAACAAGCGAACAGCTTCTTATAAATGCAGGATTTGTAAAGAATGCAAACGGCGTATATTACGATCCTAACGACACAAACAAGCACACATGTAAGTACACATTCACAATTGCAGGTGATACGATCGACCACCCTGCATATGACTCACTCAAGAAGGCAGCAGAGATTCTTAACAAGCGCGGCTTTGATATCGAGGTTAAGACAGATATCAATGCACTTAAGAAGCTTAATAACGGAGACCTTACCGTTTGGGCAGCAGCTTGGGGTGCAGGTGTTGACCCTGATATGTATCAGGTATACCATATGGATTCCACAGCAGCTTCCACAGCTAACTGGGGTTACCGTGCAATCAAGAGAAACAGCGGCGGCGTATACGATGAGGAGCTTGCAATAGTTGAGGAGCTTTCCGAAATTATCGATCTCGCACGTGAAACTACTGTAGTAAGTGAGAGAATTACATAACAAGCAGGCACTTGACAAGGTTATGGAGCTTGCAGTTGAGCTTCCTACATACCAGAGAAACGACCTTAACGCATATAACACAAACGTTATTGACGTAGATACTCTTACACCTGCTGATGAGCTTTCTCCCTACAACGGACCTATGAGCCGTCTCTGGGATGTCGGCCTTAAAGAGGGCGCAGTTAACGGAGCAGGCGGAAACATATTCTTTATCATCATTTCTGTTGTTGTACTTGCAGCAGTAGTTGTTACCGTTCTTGTTGTATCAAAGAAGAAGAAGGCAGCAAAGGCTACAGCAAACGGTATGTATAAGTTTGATGACGATGAGGACGCTGAAGATAACGGCACAGACTCTGATAGCAAGAAAGAGTGAGATAAGAGTCTCTCTTAAACACGACTAATTTCATATAAGAGGAAACAAAGAATGTTTAAATACATAGTGAAAAGACTCGCTCTTTCTATTATAGTATTGCTCGGTGTTTCGGTCATAATATATTTCCTTGTAAGACTTATGCCTACAAGCTATGTTGATGAAAAGTTTGCGGCTCAGATCCAGCAGGGAACTATGACAGAAGAAGACATCGACAGATACAAGAAACAGTTCGGTCTTTATATGCCGGAGGCATTCGTTACAATAGAGCTTGAAGGATATAAGCCTTTCACAAAGGACGCCAAGATAAAGGCATACAATGATATGATGCTCTATGACGAAAAGGACAGCAAAGAGCCGCCCCCGTATACTTCGTTCTACGCAGGAACGTATGAAAGTAGTAAGGAAGACGTAGCTCTTAAGCTGTTTGAAGACGGCAGATACAATATTATAGATATAAGTGAAGAGAAGGAAGAGGTAATCGAATCCGGAACCTTCAGAGCATCAGCCGAATCAATAGAATTTATGCGCGCCGGAACTGAGGAGGATATAACTCCTCAGTACCGGAAGGCGGGTATTGGCAAAAAGTTTGTCGCTATTTTGAACGGTTACTTTGGATGGCTTGGAAATATGCTCAAGGGTGACCTTGGAGATTCGTTCTCTAACGAGGGAACTCCGGTAGGTAAGGTTATTGCAGATCACGTAGGAATCTCCTTCACGATCTCGCTTATAGCTCTTATCCTTCAGTTTGCAATAGCAATTCCTCTCGGAATTATAAGCGCAACCCGTCAGTACTCGGTTGTTGACTATTCGGTAACTGTTATCACGATGATCGGTATATCCTTACCGTCCTTCTTCTTTGCGGCACTTTTAGTTAAGGTGTTCGCAAGCTGGCTCGGTTGGTTCCCCGTATCGGGTCTTGTCAGCGGAGACGCAGCAACAACGGGTATCGCATATTTTGCGGATATGCTTCACCACCTTGTACTACCTATGGTAGTTCTCGTAGTTCTTTCAATAGGCGGACTTATGAGATACACCAGAACCAATATGCTTGAGGTTCTTAACTCAGATTATATCCGTACAGCACGTTCCAAGGGACTTTCTGAAAAGAAGGTTATTTACGTACACGCATTCCGCAATACAATGATCCCGCTTATGACAATGCTTGCGGGTATTCTTCCTTCACTTTTCGGTGGAGCGATGATTACCGAGGAGGTATTCGCAATAGACGGTATCGGTCGTCTTGCATATAAAGCACTCAGAGGCGGAGATATCCCCTTCATAATGGGATATAACATGTTCTTAGCGGTACTTACGGTTATTGGTACTCTTCTTTCGGATCTTATGTACGCAATAGTTGACCCGCGTGTCAAGCTTTCAAAGTAAAGGAGCGTTAAGATGGAAGAAAATAAGAAAATGCTCGAAAACGAAAATGGCGAAGAGCTTGTACAGGAAGAAGTGTATTATAAAGAAATGTCACCTGCAAGAATGGTGGCAAGAAGATTCTTCCGTTCACGTCTTTCTCTTGTCGGAGTTATAATGCTTGCCGCTCTCTTTGCGTTCTCATTCCTTGGTCCTCCTATTCTTCATGCATGCGGATATCAGTGGACAGAGACAGCAAGTGACGATGGCGGAAAGCTTGCAAGTGCAATGCACGAGCTCGATATCAAAACTACCGACTCTGAAGGAAACAAGCACTCGGTTATTCAGTTTGTAGAAAGTAAAGTAGATATAAACAGCTATGCGCCCATGTCCTCGTCACATTTCCTCGGAACAGACGAGAAGGGAATGGACGTGTTTATCAGACTTATGTACGGCGGAAGAATATCTCTTACGATAGGATTCGTTGTCGTAATTCTTGAAACGATTATCGGTATTATCATGGGCGGTATTGCAGGCTACTTCGGTGGCAAGGCGGACCAGATAATAATGAGACTCGTTGATATGTTAAACTGTATCCCAACCTTGCCGATACTTCTTATAGCATCGGTAGTAATAGACTCTTGGGAAATCAAGGGTATGCTCAGAATATACTATCTTATGCTGATAATGACGGTATTCGGATGGAGCGGAATTGCCCGTATGGTAAGAGGACAGATACTTTATCTCCGTGAGCAGGAGTACATCGTAGCCTGCGAGGTTATGGGTATTCCCACCTGGAGAAGAATATTCAAGCACCTTGTTCCGAATATTATGCCTCAGCTTATAGTTTCAATGACTCTCGGACTTGGCAGTATCATCCTTTACGAATCAACCCTTAGTTATCTCGGTCTCGGTGTTCCGATTCCTTATGCTGCTTGGGGTAGTATGATTTCAGGCTCTGCCGTACCCGAGATAATGAACAACTATCCCAATCTTTGGATTCCCGCAGGCTTACTTATCGTTATGGCTGTTCTTGCCTTCAACTTTGTCGGTGACGGTCTTCGCGATGCAATGGACCCCAAGTCTAAGAGGTGATGAAAATGAGAAAAGAAAAAAATCCCAATATACTCACCTTGAAGGAAAGCCGTGAGATCATAAAGAGCAATCTTCGTGAGATGAAGCGTCTTGAAAAGATAAAGAGAGAAGCTAAAACTCCCGATCAGTTCACTACTTTTATGAAGTGCAACGATAACGTGCTTGAGATTGAGGATCTTGAAACACATTTCTTTACCGATAACGGAGTTGTTCGTTCGGTAAATAAAATTTCTCTTGACATTCCCAAGGACTCTATAGTAGGACTTGTGGGAGAGTCGGGATGCGGAAAGAGTGTAACAAGCCTTTCCGTAATGCAGCTTGTTCAGGCTCCGCAGGGTCAGGTTGTCGGAGGACAGATAAGATTCAACTCCGATGAATTAAGACGCGGTAAGAACGGACAGGACAGATGCTACGATATAACAAAAATGCCTACTCTCGATATGTGCCGTATCAGAGGTAAGGAAATATCGATGATATTCCAGGAGCCTATGACCAGCCTTAACCCCGTATTTACGGTAGGTTATCAGATCGAAGAGGTATTCTATCTCAGTAAGCCCGATGCGACAAAGGAAGAAGCAAGACAGAAGGCAATCGATATGCTCACTCTTGTCGGAATTCCGATGCCCGAAACAATAATAAACTACTATCCCCATCAGCTTTCGGGCGGTATGCGTCAGAGAGTTATGATAGCGATAGCACTTACGGGAACACCAAAGCTCATCATTGCCGATGAGCCTACCACAGCCCTTGACGTTACGATTCAGAGCCAGATACTTAGGCTTCTTAAGCGCGTTCAGGGTGAGTGCGGAGCATCCATCTTACTTATTACACACGACCTCGGCGTTGTAGCCGAAATGGCTGATTACGTTGTAGTAATGTATGCAGGTAAGATAGTTGAAAAGGGAACCGTATACGAAATATTCGATAATCCTATGCATCCTTATACGATAGGAATTCAGAAGGCAAAGCCGTCACTTGCATCAGATGCAGGTGAGGAGCTTTACAGCATTCCCGGTAATGTACCTAACCCCATCAATATTCCCGATGAATGTCTTTTCAAGGGAAGATGCGGAAAGAGATGTGCGGGATGCGAAGGAAAGCCTTATCCCAAGGAGATAAAGATTACCGAAACGCACAGCGTGTTCTGTCACTTATATGACGAGGAGGGAGATAACAAATGATCGAAGAAAATAACGTAGTTACTCCCGCCGAGGATGTTGTTGTACCTAAGACCGAAGAAAAGGATTATATCCTTGAGGTTGAGGGACTCAAGCAGTATTTCCCGGTCAGCAAGGACTTCTTCGGAAGACCTGTTTCCTACTTAAGAGCGGTTGACGGAGTATCCTTCAAGCTCGAGAGAGGAAAGACACTCGGTGTTGTTGGTGAGTCGGGATGCGGTAAGACCACTCTCGGAAGAACCATTCTTCGTCTTTATGACGTAACAGAAGGAAAAGCAACATATAACTCCCTCAAGGAGAACGGAGAGAGAAAGTCATACGGTCTTGAGTCTATTTCGAGAAAGAAATTCTATGACCTCAGAACAGAGCTTCAGCTCGTTTTTCAGGATCCCTATTCCTCGCTCCCGCCCAGAATGACGGTAGGCGAGATCATAGGCGAGGCTGTAAAGGTTCATAAGATCGTTCCCGATGACAAGATCAATGAGTACGTAAGAAACGTAATGGCAAGATGCGGACTTCAGCCACATCATTTCGATAGATATCCCCA
>JAFQWB010000019.1 GCA_017407725.1 Clostridia bacterium
GTATATATTTGCAACCATCGGTATGTACAGACTTTGTCCGGGCAAAACCGAGTGGATAAGATCTAAAAAGCTTGTTAAAAATGTAAAAATCCTTGGAAAGGATTTAATATAAGGAGATACAAAAATGGAAAAGAACAAAATCTACAGCGGCAGAAAGCTTGATAACATCTGCTTCCCTATGGGAGGTATAGGCGCAGGTATGGTCGGAATTGAGGGAACGGGAATTTTCGCATCCATGTCACTCAGAAACCATCCCGATATTTATTGCGACCCCAACATGTTTGCTGCAGTATCTTTTGAGGGAGACAGCGTTGCAAGAATTCTTGAGGGACAGGTCCCTATGAATCATTATTACGGATATAAGGTTCACGGATGGTGCGGACCCGGAAACGGAATGTCTGATAAGAACTACGGATTTGCAAGATATAAGGAATGCTCGTTCTCGTCCAGATTCCCCTTTGCAAACATCGAGCTTTCAGATGACAGTATGCCTTGTGACGTAAGCATTCTCGCATACTCGCCCTTTGTTCCTACAAGCCCGGACGAATCGTCACTTCCGGTTGCATCTATAAGATACACCTTCAAAAACAAGACCGATATGGATGTTAAGGGTGTGTTCTACTTCACATCGCTTAACTTTATGGGTCTTCCCGGAGGAGAAAAATTCAAGATTACAAGACCCATAAAGAACGGATTCGTTCTTGAGCAGAATATTTTTGATGCAAGAAAGTCAACCTACGGCGCATTTGCGGTAAGCACCTTTGAGGATGCATACGTAAATGCAGACTTCTACAGAGGCGGCTGGTGGGATACCATCACAACACGTTGGAATTCTATCGAAGAAGGAAAGACTGTAAATGCTACTGCGGCTGACTTAAGATCACCCGGTGCATCTATCGAAATTCCGATCGAGGTCAAGGCGGGCGGAGAAAGAGCTGTTACAGTTAACCTCACCTGGTACGTTCCCGATTCAGACCTTCACGAGGGCGGAGATGCCCCTTCTGTAACTGTAAGAGAGACCTACAAGCCTTGGTATGCAGGTCAGTATGCTTCTATTGAGGAGCTTACAGAGGACTACTTAAAGCGCCACGACGATCTCTTTGCAAAGACGAAGACCTTTACGGATGCATTATACAAAACAGATCTCGATCCCGAGATAATCGATGCGGTAAGTGCAAACCTTTCCATTCTCAAGTCCCCCACAGTAATGCGTCAGACAGACGGCAGATTCTGGGCATGGGAAGGATGCGCAGATACCTACGGAAGCTGCCACGGCTCGTGCACTCACGTATGGAACTATGCTCAGGCGGTTTGCAACCTCTTCCCGACACTCGAGAGAACACTCAGAGAGGCTGAATTTAACGAGGATATGAATGCAGAAGGACATCAGCAGTTCAGATCCTGCCTTCCTATCAGAGAAAACATTCACGATTTCCACGCCGCATCGGACGGTCAGCTCGGCGGTATAATGAAAATGTACCGCGAGTGGAGAATTTCGGGCAACACAGACTGGATCGCATCCTACTGGGACAAGATGATAACCTCTCTTGAATTCTGCATTAAATCGTGGGATCCCGAGGAGATAGGCGTTCTTAAGGAGCCTCACCACAATACGTACGATATCGAGTTCTGGGGTGCTGACGGAATGTGCTCGTCCTTCTATCTCGGTGCGCTCAAGGCAATCTCCGAAATAGGAAAGACAATCGGCAAGGACGTTTCAAGATATGAGGATCTTTATAAGAGAGGAAGAGAGTACGTTGAAACTGTACTCTGGAACGGAGAATTCTTCATTCAGAAGCAGGAGTGGAAGACGCTCAATGCAAAGTTTGAGGACTTCGGCGATCCTATCCTTGTTAAGGAAGGACCTAAGTATCAGTACGGTGCAGGATGCATTTCTGACGGCGTAATGGGAGCCTTCCTTGCAAAGCAGTGCGGACTTGGCGATATTCTCGACGTTGAAAAGACAAAGACACACCTTCTCTCTGTATATAAGTACAACCTTAAGGAGCATCTTTACGATCACTCCAATCCTCAGAGACCCGGATATGCTCTCGGAGCTGAGGGAGGACTTCTCCTTTGCACTTGGCCGAGAGGTGAAATGCCCTCACTTCCGTTCGTTTATTCAAATGAGATCTGGACAGGAATTGAGTACCAGGTTGCGTGTCACCTTGCATCCTTCGGATATTACGACAAGGCGCTTGACATTGTTCGCATCGTAAGAGCAAGATATGACGGAGAAAGACGTAATCCTTATAACGAATATGAGTGCGGTCACTTCTATGCAAGAGCACTTGCAAGCTACGGACTTCTTACTTCTTATACCGGAGTTCGCTATGATGCCGTAACAAAGACTCTTTATGCTAACAAGGGAGGCTATACGGTATTCCTTTCTACCGAAAAGGGATTCGGTACGGTAAGTGCTGACGGCGACAAGATAACTCTTGACGTTGTATATGGCACAATCGATGTTCAGAACACAGTAGTATTATAAAAAATAAAACTCACCGAAATTATTTTTCGGTGAGTTTTTTGTTGATTTAGAGTAAAATATATTGTATAATATAATAAATACGTATGGAAGGATAATAAAAGTGAAAGTCGGAATTGTCGGAGCGGGGAGTATAGTCAAGGAGCTTCTCTCGGTTAAGAATAAAATAGAGGGTGTGTATTTTGAATATATTTTTACACGCCGCGAGGAAGCGGCAATGCTTGTTGCCGAAAAATATAATATACCGAATATCGCAAAAAGCTATGATGAGCTGCTTTCGACAAATGCGGACGTAATATATATTGCACTGCCTAACGATTTGCACTTTGAATATGCAAGAAGGGCTATCGAGTGCGGAAAGAGTGTTGTTCTTGAAAAGCCCTTTACAAAGGATCTTGACGAATGCGACGCTCTTATATCTCTTGCAAACGAAAAGGGAGTTTATCTCTTTGAGGCAATTTCGAACGTTCATACAAAAACGCTTGCAAAGGCTTGTGAGTTTCTTGAAAAGAGCGGAAAGATCAAAAAAGCAAGACTTGGCTTTATGCAAAGATCAAGAAGATATGATGACTTCAAGAACGGAATTATTCATCCCGTTTTCGATAAAAACAAGTGCGGAGGAGCGCTTTATGAC
>JAFQWB010000020.1 GCA_017407725.1 Clostridia bacterium
ATCTCCGTCTTCCGGTGCAAAAATAGGTATTACGGGAATTTTTAACGCATCGCGCATACTTCTTACCGTTGAACCGACACATATCGTAGTCGCGTTCACGTCGCCCTCATTAGTGCGAGGCACTGCAGCGGGCGCACCCTGAGAAACAGCACAGGACATACGTCTGAAATAAGAGTAGGATCCATCCGCCTTTCTGAAAACCGAGATTTTCTCTCTCGTTTTTTCAATTAAAGCAGGTGCGTTATCTATAAGCTGCTGTCTAAGAGTGTCAAGCTCGGTCGGATCGGGAGTATGCTTATTTGCCTTAAATATACTTCCTATAGCCGCCCAAGGATTATAAACCTCACATACAAATGTCATGCGCTCGTCGGACATTGCCGCGCAGATTGCACTTTCAAGAGATGCCTTGGCGTTAGGAAGAGCTATCTTTAGATGCGGATAATTGCCCGACATTTTCATAAGGCCGTTTACGGAGGAGTAGTTTATTTGTTCCTCCCAAAGACCGTTGTCGGCTCTATTCTGAGTATTGAGCCATTCAATAAGATATGCCTCAAATTCCTCGCCTGCCGCAGATATTTGCGACATAGTGGATTCAATAACGTTTCCTACGTAATAAGAGTTTGAAGAAAGATTCATTTCTCCGAGATATTTCTTGAAGCTGTCTATATCCTGAAGATAGTCCGGAAGAGATGAAGATTTCTTACCATCGGCGTTTTTTTCGGTCGGGAGAGGATAATTGGGTCTCTGCCCGGCCTCTCTAAGAATATTCTTGCCCCAGCAAAGGTCTCTTCCTCGGCGGGATGCCGAAATATTCTTACCCCATTGGGGATGATAAAAATAACCGTCCGAATCCTGTAGAGAGCGAGCAAATTTTATCACTCCGTCACGGAGAAATGCTGGAACTCTCGTTATATATTCTCCCTCACCCGGGCGTATCATACCCGAGGTGTTGAGGAACTTAAGAGCCTGTACCGTGCTCTCTATATCCGGTTGGTAGAGATTCGTATCCCTTGCCGATTCGGAATAATAGAATGCACCGGCGTCCCTATCCCAAAGTCCGGCGAGCCATATATATATTTTTTCGTCAAATATATCGTAGAGCTTGCGCATCTGATCAAGAGCTTCCACGCCAATCTTATCTCTGACCTCTGCGTAGGCGGCTTCTCTCACAGCATTTCTGCGCTCTCTAACGTATTCGATCCTTGCCTTGGTTAAAATTTCTTCTCTCGTTTTCATTTGTTTTAAAATATTTTATAACTTGTTTAAAGCCGTGGCTTCCGCGTAACACGCGAAAGCCACGCAAATATCAGAAATTATTCTTCAATAGCAGCAGGTACATATACGCTTTCTGCAGTTCTGGAGAAGGAGAAATCATCGAAATGAATGGATGCGGCCTTTCCACTGCCGGGAACCAAAGAATCAATTCTGATCTGTTCAATTGCAGCGTCGGCAGCAATAGCAATCTCGCCCTCATATGCAAGAACACCGTTTACATAAAGCTTAATAGTGGATTTGTCACCGTTAGAGTAAACCTCTACAGCTACGTCGAACCAAGCCGCTCTGGCAACATCGGTAGTAACGTCAAGACCCGATTCGGAGTAGAGACGCATCTTTGCACCGGTAGCGGTAGTAACGATGAAGGAGTATGCAGCATTACCGTTTGCATCAGCAAAGGAAATACGAACAACATCATTACCGGTAGTACCTGCATCGTGATTGATTCTGGTCTTAAGAGTGTAGTAATTGCCTTCCTTCTTATTATTGGTAAGATCGAAGGTAACGTAACCTTCCTTCTCGGTTTCCTTCATTGTGGGAGAAATACGGATCTTAAATGCCTCCTTGCTATAAAGGAAACGAGTAGGAGTAGCAGCGTTCATAACAGCGGCATCAACCTCGCTTGCTCTTACGAATACGCCATCAACGAATATGTATCCGTTGATGAATGCACTTTCGATACCGGTGTCAAAACCAATAGCATTGAAGATAAATACGTTGCAAACGTCGCATCTGTCGTCAAGGTCAGCATCGCTGCACTTGGTCTGAGCAGAGCATCCGTCGCAAACGTGGTCCTTATTCTCGTCTGCACAAAGATTCTTGCCGCAGTAGTCACAGTTATGATCCTCGTCGTCCTCGGCATCCGCGCAGTCACCGCCTATACCGGTTGCGCCGCAAATGTCACAGGTGTGATCCTTGTTCTCATCAGCGCACTCGGAAACAGCCTTGCCGCAAAGGTCGCATTTGTGATCCTTGTTCTCGTCTGCACACTCGGTAGTAGCACCGCAGATGTCGCAAGAGTGATCCTTGTTCTCATCAG
>JAFQWB010000021.1 GCA_017407725.1 Clostridia bacterium
GATACCACTCCCGATATATCAAGAGACCTTGAGTATGCCGAGAATATCTATGACTCCGCAAAGAGAATACTCGGAATTTCTGATACCTATCAGGGAAATTCGGATGCGAAGGCCCTTTCGGGCAAGGCGAAGGAGCTTGAGATAAGCCAGGCGGCAGGAAGACTTGAGTCAAAGCGAACAATGAAATGCGCGCTTTATTCCGAGCTTGACGAGCTTATATTTGAATATATGCTCGCTTTTTCGGACGATGAAAAGCCGCTTGCAAGAAAAGATGCCTTCGGAAGAATACATAACGAGGCGTTTTCAAGATACGATTTCGTAAAGCCGACCTCTGACGGCAAGGGATATTATTACGACGACGCCTTTATATTCTCCGCATATAACGAAAAGCAGGGAGAGAGCCGCAAAGGGGCGTGGGAAAGAAACCTCGAAAACTATAAGGCGGGGGTGTTCGGTGCCGCAGGCGAGGCTGAAACGCTTCTTCGCTACTGGCAGGCACAGGAAAGAGCGCACTATCCGGGCGCAAAGGAAAACACCGAATATTTTAAGATCATAATAAATAAAAGCGACCCTAAGGGCGCAGAAGGGAATGAAGAGCAATATGAAAAATAACGCAAAGAAGAATCCTTACGCAAATAACGTCGCAGGTAAGAGCGAGGCTATCTATACACAGCCTCAGCCCTCTGCAAAGGTGATCAAGGCAAAGGATGGGGCAGATCTTCGCTCTGTCGGTGCAGGAAAGAAGGTCACAAAGTGATGATGACCGAAAAGGATAAGGAAGAGAAAATAGAGGAAAACACCGCCGATCAGAAGGAAGTGGCCTCTGAGGATACCGAAAAGGAAGAAAAGCCCGAGGATGAAGAGAGCGATGTCGATGAGATAATCGAAAGAGCGGAGAAAAGATATAGGGAGATAAGCGAAATAAGAGAGCTTTGCCGCGAGTTTCCCGAGCTTGAGTCACTTGAGGATCTTTCATCTCTTGACGAGCGCGAAAAGTACGAAAGTCTGAGAGAAAAGGGCTTTTCGGTAAGAAGAGCCTTTCTTGCGAGCAACTCCGAAATGCTCTTTAAGTCTCCCTCGAAATCTCATATGGCTCCCATGCTTACGAAAAGGCAGGAGTCGCCCGTGTCAATGAGCGCAGAGGAATACGCCACGGTAAAGGCTATTTTCGGTGATTCCATGAGCGATGAACGTATCGCCGAGCTTTATAAAAGAATAAGAAAATAATATCTTGCACTACAAGATAGATTTAATCAGGAGGTAATAGCAATATGTCATTTATTTTTTCTGAGTCCGCAGGACTTAATAACGCAAAAATCGGTAAGCTCTTGAATCCTCTCAAGATGATAATCGAAAACGAGTCCGATTATCAGAAGAAGCAGGGCGGAGCACTCGACTGGCTTTTCAATATCGAAAAGTCAGGAAGATACGGTGAGACCGTTCAGTATCAGGATGACTTCGCATCCTTCAAGGCATCTACCGAGGGTAATGCCGCAGAGGGCGATTTCGTTGTCGAAACGAGAAGTAAGTTTATTGAGCACATTCCCTTTAAGAAGGAGTTCGTAATAACAAAGGAGATGCTTGACGACTCTGTTATCGGAATTGCTCCCGATGCAAAGAGACGTGCCGAGAACTTCACAAGAGCCTACTATAAGACAATGAACGAGATCGCACAGAGATCTATCATAAACGGTACAGCGCTCTCAATGAGCTATAACGGTGCAACGGTCGATCTTTCGTGCGCCGACGGAAAGGCTCTTTTCGCCAAGGATCACCTTTACGGAAGTGAAAATTCGCATACAAGCGGAGTGCAGTCCAACCACTTTTACGTTGAAAGAGATGCGGACGAAAAGCTCTCTGTAAAAACAGTTGAGGATATGCTTTCCGCAGGCGTTTCCAAGATAAGACTTATGAAGGATGAAAACGGCGATCCGCTTGGCTACGTTGCCGATACCGTTATCATTCCCGGCAATCTTCCCGCATTCGAAAGATAC
>JAFQWB010000022.1 GCA_017407725.1 Clostridia bacterium
CTTTGTCACTGTTTTTTCTTCATATACTACGTTTCTTTTTCCGTTGTCGGTGTAGATATATGCGATATAGCTTTCACCCTCTTCAAGGAAGTCGAGAGTGACCTTTTCTGTCTTTGCGGCAGTTGTAATACCGCCGATATACCATCTGCCGTCTCTTGATTCTCTTGCTACGGTCATATCAACACCGGCACTACCCGAAAGGTATAAAGAATCGTTCCAGGCTGTGGGATATGCATAGAAATACTGTTTTAACTCGGGTAACAGCTTTTTGTATTCATCAATGGTAGAAGCAAAGCAGGTCATACCCGACTCGTAAATAACGCTGTATGCAAGCTGCTGAGCCATCGTTGTATCAGATCCGCCCGAGGGGTAGATATAAGGTGTAAAGTCTGTAGGACCTACAAGACCTCTCACGTAAGACTGAATAACCATCTGAGAAGCCTTTGTACTGCTGAGCTCTTCGCCGTATATAGCCTCTCTGTTAATTACGTTGGGATAGGTTCTGCGCTCTCCTGTAGGCTTGTTTGAGCCGTGGAGATTGGCAAGTAGCTTGTACTTAGCACATTTTTCGTATATTTTGTTATAAAGCTTGATAGTTGTCTGATTTTCACTGTTGAAGAAGTCTGCCTTGATACCCTTGATTCCGAATTCGTGAAGCTTGGAAAAGAGAATGTCCATCTGTTCATAATCGTTTTTGGGATCGTCTATCTGTGAAACGTGAAGCCAGGCGATAAGACCTACGTTTTTCGAGTTTGCATAATCAACTATTTCCTGAGTATAGCTGTAGAAACCGGTGTACCAGCCTCCGTTGGGAAGCCAGTCGCGTCCACCCGTAAGTCCTTGGCTTTGCGCCGCAGAGTTTGTGATCCTCTGCATCCATCCTTCGTCGAGTATGTAATATTCCCATCCCATACTTGCGGCAAGGTCAATGTACATTTTTATTACGGTCTTGCTTGCCTGGTAATCATATGGATCGGATCCGGATCTCATACCCGACATCCATGACCATGCCGTAACACCGGGGCTGATCCACGAGGTATCCTCAATAACTGAGGGATCGGAAAGATCCTCAAAGAGAGTGCTGAGGAATATAGTCTCCTCATTTCCTGCAACGAATGCTCTCCAGGGTGACTCAAAGATCTGATCGGTAGATACCTGAGCGCTCTTGTCATACGAAAGCTGCTGCTCGGGGAAACCGAATTTGAGCGTGCTTTCCGAAATGCTCTGAAGAACGGTACCGCAGTAGCTTCCGTCAAGATCTGCTTCACTCACAACAACAAGAGTTCCGTCGGGAGTTCTGTACATATAGGGAAGAGTTATGTCGAAGGGGTATTTTTCAATCTCTCCGTATCCGAAATGCTGTTCATGAGTATTCGGGTGCTTTCCTGTTGTATTGGGCTGATACCAGGAATATGAGCCTGAGGGAATGGAAAGCTCTGTGTGCTCGTCGCTTATTTTGAATGATGACGAATGCTCTATAGCATATCTGAATGCAACGCCGTCATCATATGCTCTTATGATTATGTTGATCTCGGGTTTTGAGTCTTTCTTGAAGGTAATAATTCTCTCGTTGCAATGATTTTCATACGTTGAGAATTTACCCGATATCATATTGTAGCTTTCTTTTATTTCGCGGCTGTCTGTAGCAGATACGAATTTGAGTGAATCGGAGTAATCTGTGAGAGAGGTCTTAAGACCGAGTCTTGAAAGCTTGGCTATAACAGATCCGTTTGCAGAAGCGGTATAATAGATCTTTCCGTTTGCAATGAGGACTGTTATTTCATACTTTTCGTCGGGAGATTTTACGGTCCAGCTTGAATTTGAATCAAAGATGTCTACCTCAAAGGTCTGAGATTTCAAAACGGTACCATCGACAATGTATTCGGCGCGTACAACCGCCTTGCCGGTATCTTTGGCGGTTATCCTGTTTCCGTCAATGGTTATATTGTCGCTTTCGGCATAAAGCTTTATATCCGAAGAAGAGCAGAGTGACTTTTCTCCCTTGTAGTTTTCGGCTATAACACTTGTTTTTTCGGCTTTGCCTATAAAGAGAGCATCGCTTTCAAGCTCAAGAGAAAGTGTCTTTATCGAATTTAAGTTTTCTCCGAAGAGTCTCGGATATGCCCAGCAGGTGTGATTGCCGTTGTTATTGCCTACCGCAGTAGCCGTAAGTGTTATTGTTTTGGTTCCTTCGGGAATTAAAATATCTATGTTTTCTCCGACTGAAACGTTTGTATTGTTTCTTGTTTTGGTTATGCTGTGAACTTCTTTTCCGTCAAATAATACCTTGAAGGTGGTTGTGGGATTATAGTTACCCGAATTTGCGCTTATTCCGCAGAATGCTGTAAATCTTGTAACGCCCATTCCTTCGATGTTGTAGGTTACACTGCTGGGTGCGTGAATACATATACCCTCGGTGTAAGTAATAGCCTTTGCGGTAGCGGTTCCGTCCGCTCTGTCACCCTTGTAGAGAGTGTTTAACATGATAGGACCGTCTATTGAACCGTCAAGAACGGCGTTACCCCAGCCGGTCTTGAGTTCTGTGTAGTCCATATTTGAAAGATATACGTAATCGGCAAAAAGTCTTGGCTCTGCAAATACGGCGTGGTCATAATCAATTCCGTTACCGCCGTCTGTGAGCTCGAAATAAAGACGGGTTGCTCCGGCGGGAATCTTGATGTCTATATACTCAGCTTTGTCGGATGCCTTTATTGAGTCAAGCGAGTAAATATATTCGCCCGATGCATTCTTGTCGGTGTATATCTTAAGACCGACAGCGCCGACTTCAGATTGCTTTGCATCAACTCCGAAAAGAGAAGTGAATCTGGTCGCATTCATGTGACTTATATCGTAAACGATCTTTCCGGGTGCATGAATGCTCATTCCGTTAGAATAGAGTGTTGATTTTCCGCTATCGGGTGATACAAGATAGAGTCCCGAGGTTGATATTCCCGTGTTTATTGCAAGGAAATCCGAGCCTGCATAACCTGTAGAAACCTTTTCTGCAGGAGCAAAATCGGAAAGATAGAACCAATCTCCGTCCTTTACGGTTGCCTCACTGTCACCAAGAGCAAAAATGCCGAGAGCCGTAACAGAGAGGGCGAGGATGAGAAGAGCCGATATGATAATTATTGATTTTTTACTGTTAAACATTGCAGCACCTCCAATCAGTCTTTGACGTCTACGGGTATATTTATTTCAACAAGCTTTTCGTTGCCCGAAACGAAGTCCTTAGACTGAACGCTTACACTCTCACTTTCAGAGTCGTCGATTATAGCGGTGAGAGTGTATCTTCCGGGTGTAAGATTTGTAAACCAGAAAACTCCGTTTTCATCTGTTTTTGAGAAAAGTACGGTATTTCCGCTTACAAGCTTTACGTTAACGTCAGCATATGTCTTTGTGGTGTCGTTTGAATTAACGACCTTTCCCGATATAGCGTGCGATCTGTCTTCGCCGATGGCCTTTACGTAGTATACTTCGCTATCAAGTGATACCTTTATGAGAGTTACGCCGATCGAAACGGCTTCAAGTGATATGGACGAGTCTGCGGCTAAAGCAGTTACAGTATCTCCGCTTAATATCTCGACCGCGGGAGTCTTGCCGCCTGTCGATACGTAGGAAATCGAGAGATCCGAGCCAACGCCTACCGTTACAACAAACGGATCGGCTTCACTACCGCATCCCGAAGAGAATAGAGAAGTGTCAAGGGCAAAGGGAGGCTCGCTTACGGTGATGTTAAGAAGCACCTTAAGATCCTTGCCCTCAACGCTTATTTCTGCTGTTGCCAAGCCTGCTTTAAGTGCCTCGATCTTAAGTGACTTTCCGTCAAGCACTATATTTACCGAATCAGAATCGCAGGATACCTTTATGAGAGAGGCATCGCAGTTTGTTTCGATAGAAACGAGAGTGCTTTCACCTTGCTTTACAGAAAGTGTATAGGGGGCATCTTTGCTGCCGACACCTTCAAGTGACTCAAGCTTAAGATAGCTGTCGTCCTTTTTGCCTTTGCAAGAAGCTAAAAGAAGTGCAAGTGAAAGACAAATCATGAATACTAATGTAAGTTTTCTTTTTTTCATGTCAGAATCCTTTCTTGATTTTCGAGACTGTGATCGCTTACTCTTTGATCTCAGAGAGTGTGCATTGTATCGCGTGTCTGTCCTTGTATTTATAAACATCCGTAAAGCCTATATCAAGAAGCTTTTCGGTTGTTTCCTTAAAAAATGCGCCCGAGTTTTCTTTGCGGTGAGCATCAGAGGCAAGTGTTATCAGATATCCGCCCAGCTCCTTGTATCTTTTTATTATATCGAAATCGGGCATTGTGAATCCGAGGTGATACGTAGAGGTGTTGACCTCAAGCGCAATACCTTTTTCTATAACGCTTTTGAGAATATGGTCTGTTCTGTGGGCAAAGCGGGAAATGTCAAGTCCTCTTTTGTATTTGCCGTTTATGTATCTTAACGGACAAGTAAGGTGAGTCAGAATATCCATGGGAAAGCTTTCGATAAGAAGCTCCATTTCGTCAAAATAAGCTTCAATGAATCGGTCAAGCTCACTTTCGGAGAAAAGAGAAAAATCGGTACCTGAGTATGTGTATGATCGGTTTTGATATCTCACGGTATGAACAGAGCCGAGCACAACGTCGAATGGATAGCCCGAAACCACCTTTTCGGTTGTTTCCATATCCCAAAGAGGCTCGGCAACCTCTATTCCGCCAAGACCCTCTGTAGCGCCGTCTGAAAAGCTGAGTGACTTTGCAAACGAAGCAGAATCGTAAAGAGGAGTAAATAAATCGCGCGTATCGCCGAAATCAACGTCACAGTGGTCTGTAAATGCTATAGAAGAAAGTCCGTGAAGAGAAGCGTTTTTGAATGCCTCCTCGGGACTTACAACGGCATCGTGAGAATACGTGGTGTGTGTATGCATGTCGGGCAGAGCCCCTGTGCCAAGCGGAGGCTTCAGATTGCCGGAGGTTTCAATTATGTCAGCGCCAAGCTCGCTCGCAATTGTAAGCTCGTCGGCAGTATAAAGAGTCCAGATACCGAGAGACGCAAATTCTTTTATAAGCAGTGCCGCTTCTTTGGTTATAAATCCCTTTTTGAACCAAGATGTGTGAGAGTTTTCAAGAGGCATCCATACAACAAGCTTTAATGTGCCGCAAATTTCTCTTAAATATGCGAGAATATCTCGGCTTATCTCTCCGTCGTAGTGTATCTCGCCCCTTGCAAGATGAGATAAGGCTTTTTTTACCGCATCCACACACGAGCAGGTGATAGCAGTGTATGCGCCCGATGAGTTTATTATGGAAAATAGATTTTCATAGTCCCCGTCAGAAAAGCGCTCTATCTTGTTGTCGATTTTAAGAGTAACTCCTTTTTTTGATGAGAGCTCAAGAGCCTCGGAAAGAAGAGTGATTTTTTCGCCTCTGAATTTAACACTCTTGTGAAGTCCGAAGTCATAAGTGAGAAGATCTTTATATGAAAGATCCTTTATATAAAGAGGTGTGTCAATAGATCTGCCGTCAGACTTTCTCGCTACTCGATTTATGGTCTGATCGTGCAAAAGAACTATCTTTTTGTCAAGCGTTACCGAAGGATCGATCTCAACCAGATCGTAGCCTTGGCGTATCGCTCGTTCTATTGACGAAAGAGTGTTTTCAGGACACTCGGAGCTGACTCCGCGGTGTGCTTGGTATTTCATA
>JAFQWB010000023.1 GCA_017407725.1 Clostridia bacterium
CAAGCTCGGTTATATCGGCAGAGAAGGGGGTATATCCGCCGCTGTGGGTTACGGCAAGCTTTCCGTTAACGAAAACTGCGGCGTGTCTGTCAACCGCACCGAAATGGATAACGAGTCTGTCGTTCATAAAGGATGCGGGAAGAGTAAAGCTTCTCTTGTACCAAAGATAGTTGTCGGGAGAAAGAGTCTTCATAACTCCGCTGAGAGGAGTCTCGGGCGAAAAGGGAACGGTGATAGTTCCGTCAAAGACCGAGGGCTCACTTTCGGATGAGCATATAGAATAAAGCCACTTGCCGTTAAGACAGATATAGCTGTCTCGCTCAAGCTGAGGGCGCGGATATTCCGCAAGGGGCATATTCTCGTCTATATCGGTAAATCTTGATTTAAGATAGTTCAATTTTTTGCTCTCTTTCGTAAAATTAATGAATTGATATGTCAAATATTGTTAAATATCATTAAATACATAACTATACATACTAATTTTATCATAATCTTTCCCGAAAGTAAATATTTTTTTTCATTTATATTGACTTTTTTGCAAAATACTGATATAATCAAGTCGTTATAAATAAAGGCATTGATGAAGATTGCGTTACAGTATAAGCCCACAGAGAGGACCGTCGCGGCTGAAAGCGGTTTGGCAGAGCTGTTTTTGCGTTTCACTTCGGAGTCGGTACGGTGAAAAAAAGAGTAGTCGCACCCGTTTTTCTGCGTTAAAGAGTTATGAGGATGGCATATTTATGCCGTCAAATCAGGTGGTACCGCGAGGACTGTCCCCGCCCTGAATTCAGGGTGGGGTATTTTTTTGCCGAAGAAAATTTAAGAAAGGTATGGAAATCAAAATGAAAGAACTTTTGCTCTCTATTGAAGAAAAGGCAAAGGAAAGACTTGCCACGATTGAAAACGAGGCACAGCTTGAAGCATTCAGAGTTGAATTCCTCGGAAAAAAAGGCGAGCTTACGCTTGTTTTAAGAGGAATGGGTAAGCTTTCTCCCGAGGAAAGACCCGAGATCGGAAAGCTTGCAAATATAGTCAGAGAGGATATTGAAGGCGCGCTTCTCGAAAAGCAGGAGGCGCTCAGAGAAGAGGCTCTTGCAAAGAAGCTTCTTGAAGAGAAGCTTGACGTTACGGTTCCAGGTAACAAGGGCGTTATCGGAAAAAGACATCCTCTTGCAAAGGTACAGGGTGAGCTTTGCGACATTTTCAGAAGCATGGGATTTGAAATTGTCGAGGGACCTGAGGTTGAGTACGATAAGTACAACTTCGAAAAGCTCAATATTCCCAAGGATCATCCCGCACGTGACACGCAGGACACCTTCTATATCACTGAGAACATCCTTTTGAGATCTCAGACATCTCCCGTTCAGGTAAGAACCATGGAGAAGCAGGCACCTCCCGTGAGAATCATCAGCCCCGGACGCGTATACCGTTCTGACGAGGTTGACGCAACTCACTCGCCCGTTTTCCATCAGCTTGAGGGACTTGTAGTTGACGAGGGAATCACAATGGGCGACCTCAAGGGCGTTCTTGAAACCTTTGCAAAGAAGATGTTCGGTGAAAAGACAAGAATCAGATTCAGACCCCACCACTTCCCGTTCACAGAGCCCTCTGCAGAGGTTGACGTATCGTGCTTCATCTGCGGCGGCAAGGGATGCAGAGTTTGTAAGGGCGAGGGCTGGATAGAAATACTCGGTGCAGGAATGGTTCATCCTTCTGTTCTTTCGGGATGCGATATTGACCCTGGGAAGTATTCAGGCTTTGCATTCGGTATGGGAATTGAGAGAATCACAATGATCAAGTACGGAATCGACGATATGAGAATGCTTTACGAGAACGATCCGAGATTCCTTGAGCAGTTCTGATTTTGGAAAAGGAGGACTAAAATATGAAATTATCGCTTTCATGGGCAGAGGATTTCGTGAAGGTTGCGGACATTGATACAAAGAATTACTGCGACGTTCTTACCGATACCGGTTCAAAGGTTGAGGGATATGAAATACTCGGCGAGGAAATAACAAACGTACGTGTCGGAAAAATCGAAAAGATCGAAAAGCATCCCGACTCCGATCATCTTCTCGTATGTCAGCTTGACGTTGGAGAAGGAAAGCTCCGTCAGATCTGCACGGGTGCGCAGAACGTATTTGAGGGAGCATACGTTCCCGTATGCGTTCCGCCCTGCACACTTCCCGGCGGAAAGGTTATCAAGGACGGAAAGCTCCGCGGAGTCGAGTCCTTCGGTATGCTTTGCTCGGGCTCTGAGCTCGGACTTGACGAGCACGATTATCCGGGCGCAAACGACGAGGGAATACTTATTCTTGAGGGCACTCCCGCAGTCGGAACAGATATAAAAGAGCTTCTTATGATATCCGACAGAGTGGTAGAGTTTGAGATTACGTCAAACCGCCCCGACTGTCTTTCTGTTATAGGACTTGCAAGAGAGACTGCAGTAAGCTACTCAAGAGAGCTTAACATTCCTACCCCCACAGTTACAGAGGCGGACGGAAATATAGCTGATTACCTTTCGGTTGGCATTGATGCTCCCGACCTTTGCAAGAGATACTGTGCAAGAGTTATAAAGAACGTAAAGATCGAG
>JAFQWB010000024.1 GCA_017407725.1 Clostridia bacterium
CGGTGTATCCCTTAAGATTCGGATGTATGGGATCAGCCATATATTCCTTATAACTATCTGCCGATACCGAATTCATATCTGCATCGCTATAAAGATCTATTATACCAATTCCCCACTTATCTCTGATCTTATAAAGAAGCTCTACCATTGCCTCGTATTCGTCGCTTTCATATTTCGTTCCCGTATAAAAGCTTACAGGGCAGTCCCACGTTTCCTTTGCATATGCAATTATTTATTCAATTGCTCCTGCAATTGTCGAGGTATCAAAGCCATCTTTATCAAACGAGTCGGCAATCTCTCCAAGCGGCTTTTTCTGTGTCGCATCATTTGTCGAAAGCTGACAGATAAAGTGATCTGCCGGAAGCTCTTTATCTATTGAAAACATTCTCTGCACGTATGATTTCTCACCGTTATCAACGAGAGTCGTTCCCGAAACAGCCTCCTTTACACATATACAGTTGTAATATTCGCCAATCGCATCAACCATAGAATATCCGTCTGATGCCGCACCGTAGGTAACCGATGAACCAAGCCAGATTATAACTTTTCCGTTAATTCTATTCTGAGAATCGGGCATACGCCCTCTTTCTTTACCGTCCATATACTTTATTTTTCTCCGTAACTATTCTGCCTTATCGGCTGTTGTTTCTGTTTCCTTTGTTCCGAGATACGAAGGAAGCTTCATTCCCGAAAGTGCGAATACCTCTTCAAGGGGAGGAACGCTCTTCATAAGACCTGATAAGAAGCCTGCTGTTGAGTTCTTTCCGTCAGCATTTGCGCCGCTGTCCCAAACAGTAACCTTATCGATCTTAACGTTCTTGATAGCCTCAACCTGAACCTTCATGAGGTCTTCAAGCTTATCGGCAATAAGCATCATTATAGCATCCTGCGATGATCCGCCTGCCGCATTTATGATCTTCGCAAAGCCTTCTGCCTGCTTTGAAAGGATCTCTTCCATACCGCGTGCCTCAGCCTGCATCTTGATATAGATAGCGTCAGCTTCACCTGCCGCTCTGCGGCGTACCTGCTCAGCCTGAGCCTCAGCTTCAAGCTCAAGTCTCTGCTTTTCGATCTGTGTCTTAACGATGATATCTGCCTCGAGTGTTGCCTTTTCTCTTGTAGCACGTGCAATTTCGGCAAGTCTTTCCGCCTCGTAAGAATCCTCAAGCGCCTTAGCAGCCTGTGTCTTCTGCGCGGTTACCTCAATACGCTTTGCCTCTGCTTCCTTTTCGCGGAGCTCTGCATTAGACATTGCAATGTCCATTCTTGCCTGGTTTTCACCGCGGATCGCCTCAGACTCTGCCTGAGCAACTTCTACTCTCTTTATTCTGTTGGCGTTAGCCTGACCTATTTCACCGTCACGTTCCTTTTCAGCAACGTTCTTCTTAGCGTCATTAATAGCCTTTGCAGCTGCATCCTTACCGAGAGCTTCTATGTATCCCGATTCATCCGAAATATCCGTTACGTTTACGTTGATAAGACGAAGACCGATCTTCTTAAGCTCTGTTTCAACGTTACGGCTTACAGCCTCGAGGAACTTATCACGGTCTGTATTGATCTCTTCGATCTCCATCGTAGCAATGATAAGACGGAGCTGACCGAAAATAATATCTCTTGAAAGCTCCTGGATCTCTGTAAGATTGAGTCCTAAAAGTCTTTCTGCCGCATTCTGCATGATAACGGGATCTGTTGAAATACCTACTGTAAATCTTGAAGGAACGTCAATTCTGATGTTCTGTCTTGAAAGTGCGTTCTTAAGATCAACAGAGATCGAAAGGGGTGTAAGGTCAAGGAACTGATATGACTGAATGATAGGCCATATAAATGATGCGCCGCCGTGAATACACTTTGACGTTCTTGCAGTTCCGTCGCTGTTCTTACCAACCTTACCGTAGATAACCATTACCTTATCCGACGGACACTTCTTATATCTTGATATGAGTCCGAGAACAAGTGAGAAGGCTATGAGTGCAAGCACACAGATAAGTCCTATAATTCCGCTTCCGCTCGATTCAAGAGCGAATAATGTGAAGAAATTCATAATTACCTCCAAAGTTTATTTTTTATTGTTTTGTTTTTTTACTTTCTTTTTACAACGAGTGTGTTAAGACCCGAAATGCCTATAACCACTACCTCTGCGCCGAATTTGATCTTTTCCTCTTCATCGGTCACAGCATCGTATTCGCAAAGTCTTTCCTGAACTACGATATTCACCTTTCCGAAACCGTCTCTTGATGCGGGGATCGGAATGTAAACGTTTCCGCTCTTGCCTATTGCATTTCTTATATCAATATTTCCGTTTGACTGGAGCTTTGCAAAGAAGTAAAAGGCAAGTGCAATAAGAAACATTATTGCGACACCTGCAAGAGTTGATACGACAAGTGAGATCGGAACCGAAACGCCCGCTCTGAGCATTGTGTATCCGGTCCATCCCATTACCGCAAGGAATGCTATAAGACCCTTGAAGGTGAAGAGGTGGAAGCCTCCGCCTGCGGAGACGTCTGCAAGACCGTCTCCATCAAGATCAACGTCCATATCAGCGGAAAGATCGCCCGAGGGCACCCCCGATGCAGATCCTGCATTTATGTCGATATCGGCATCCCCGTCATCTCCGAGCCCGAAAACGAGAAGTATGGTCTGAATAAGTAAGACCAGAGTTGAAGGAATCGCTATGCAGGCAAAGATCTTCTCTATGATCGTCATTGAAATCCACCAAGCTTGCATGATAATTCTCCTTTCAATAAGTATTAAGTGTAAATTGTTTTAAGTTATAGATCAAGACTACTCATGCATATAGCAGCCTTGCGGCTGTAGAGAGTTGAATAGTATGCATATCCCATTATCATGAGTGCATTTTTGAGCCTTTCTCTTGCTCCCGCAAAAGGCTCTTCATATCCCTCAAGCACATGGTTTATAGCCTCATTCGCCGCCCTTTCGCTGAAATGTCTCATTTCGCTTATGAGCGCCACAAGAAGAAGATAAAGCTTATCATCATCTATCATATCGTCACTGTCATCGTTCAGATGACCGTTTATATAGCTAAGAAGCCTTGTAACCTCATTAAGCGGCAGACAGTCCTTAAGCATATTTATCGTAACTATTCTGCAGAACTGCTCTTTTGAGTACTTTTTATCAATCGGCGGGGTCAGAAACCCTCTCTTTACCCAGTTGTGTACGGTATGCGGTTCAATGTTTGCCAGCTGTGCGACCTGCGAAAGTACAAGTCCGCCCGTCATAAAAATGTTTGAAAGTATTGTTGATGCATCATTTTTTTCAAGATCGGTTTCGATCGTTGTTCCCGGAAGACAGCCAATCATCTTCGTATTCCTCCTTTCCTTTTTGATTTGTTAATTAATTATAACATATAGTCACGTGATTGTCAATAGGGTTTGCGTGATTTTTTTAAAAAATTTTTGCCCGAGAGGTCTCGGGCAAATTTCATCCTTTATTCTTACTTATTATATATTTTTGTCTTGTAGCCTCTCCGCCCCTTACGTGTCTTTCCGCCTTGTTTTTCTCAAGCAGCTCTCTTACAAGTATAAAGAGTGCCTGATCTTCTCTTTCAAGCACTGTCGTAACATCCTTATGAACGGTAGACTTTGAAATTCCGAAATGCGCCGCCGCACTTCTGACGGTAGCGCCGTGTTCAATCATATATAATGCTATCCTTTCAAAACTGTCTCTGCACGTATACATATATGCACCTCTTACACACGGTTAATAA
>JAFQWB010000025.1 GCA_017407725.1 Clostridia bacterium
CCCGGTAAGAAGGGCAAATACAAGCTTCCCGGTATGTTTTAATCAGGAAAAAATAAAAATAAAAATATAAAACTTATTAATTGGAGGAAACCAAAATGGCAGTTAAAATCAGACTTAGAAGAATGGGTGCAAAGAAGGCTCCTTTTTACAGAGTAGTAGTAGCAGATTCCAGATATCCCCGTGACGGAAGATTCATCGAAGAGATCGGAACCTACAATCCTATGAGAGAGCCTGCTGAGATCAACATCAACGCAGAGAAGGCACAGACATGGCTTAAGAACGGAGCACAGCCCACAGATACTGTTAAAATTCTTCTCAAGAAGAGCGGCATCACTGAGTGAGGCATAATTTATGCTTGATCTTAAAAAGACACTCACAGACATTGCCATGGCTCTCGTAGACGAGCCTGACAAGGTCGTTGTTACAGTAAAAAACGAGACGGATAAGAGCATCGTTCTCGAGCTTTCGGTATCTCCCGACGATATGGGTAAGGTTATCGGAAGACACGGAAAGATCGCTAAGGCAATCCGTTCCGTCATAAAGGCAGCAGCCAATGCGGATGATCGTAAGGTGACCGTAGACATAGTGTAAAACGTCCGCGTTTTACACTATTTTTCTATACGGCAATGCCGAATCAAGGAGAAAAAGAATATGGAAAAAATCATTTTATCCGCTTTTGCGGACGAGGCATCGTCTTCTGTCAGCGGACAGATAAAGGCGATGACGGCAAACGGAATATCCATGCTCGAGGCGAGAGGTATTGACGGAAAGAATATTTCCGAGATCGGAAGAGATAAAGCAAAGGAAGTAAGAGATCTTCTTGAGGCTGAGGGTCTTTCGGTATGGTCAATAGGCTCTCCTGTAGGAAAGTCCAAAATATCCGATCCCTTCGAGAAGGAGAAGGAAAGATTCTTAAGAGTTCTTGATAACGCGGTAACTATGAATGCAAGCTGTATCAGACTCTTCAGCTTCTTCGAGGTAAGCACCAAGGACGAGCGCGACGAGGTTATGTACAGACTTTCCGAATTCGTAAGACTTTCAAGCGGCAGTAACGTTGTGCTCTGCCACGAGAACGAAAAGGGAATTTACGGATATAATAAAGAGAACTGTCTTGACGTTCATAAGTCGGTAGAAGGACTCAAGGCTGTATTTGATCCCGCGAACTTTATTCAGTGCGGTGTAAACGTAAAAGAGGCGTGGGATGCCCTTAAGGGATACGTACACTATATGCACGCAAAGGATGCGCTTGAAGACGGAAGTGTGGTACCCGTAGGTCACGGAATCGGATATTGGGACGTAATTGCCCCGGAGTATGCCGAGATGGGCGGAAAGGTGATATCTCTTGAGCCTCACTTAAGAGTTTTTGAAGGACTTTCAAATCTTCAGGATGAGGAGCTCAGCTTTAAGTATTCATATAAGAGTGCTGACGAGGCATTCAAGGCGGCAACAGACGCCCTCAGAGTAATCTTAAAAAAATAAACCGATACGGAGGTTTTTATGAATAAGATCAAACTTGGAATAATCGGACTTGGCAATATGGGTTCGGGACATATCCGCAACATTTGTGCAGGAAAATGCCCCAGAGTAGAGATTGCCGCAATATGCGACCTTAAGGAAGACAGAATCGAGGCTATGTATGCCGAGATCAAGAAGTCCTATGAGGACAAAAACGAAAGCACAGCACTTCCTGCTTGCTTTGGCGATGCAATCGAGATGATGGATTCAGGCAAGATAGACTCAGTTCTTATTGCCACACCTCACTACGATCACCCCGTATACGTTATCGAGGCAATAAAGAGGGGAATACACGTTCTTTCCGAAAAGCCCGCAGGCGTTTACACAGCCAAGGTAAGAGAAGCTATCGAGTTCTCAAACGAGCATCCCGAGACACTTTACGCTATGATGTTCAATCAGAGAACAGACCCTATGTACATAAAGATGCACGATATCGTAAGCTCGGGCGAGCTTGGTGAGCTTAAGAGAACAAGCTGGATAATCACCAACTGGTACCGTCCTCAGACCTACTATGATAGCGGAAACTGGAGAGCTACGTGGAAGGGCGAGGGAGGCGGAGTTCTTCTTAACCAGTGTCCTCACAACCTCGACCTCTGGCAGTGGATCTGCGGTATGCCCGTAAAGATCGATGCAAAGCTTCACTACGGAAAGTGGCACGATATAGAGGTTGAAGACGATGTTACCGCTTACGTTGAGTATGCAAACGGTGCAACAGGAACCTTCATCACTTCTACGGGCGATGCACCCGGAACAAACAGATTTGAGATCCTTGGTGATAAGGGTA
>JAFQWB010000026.1 GCA_017407725.1 Clostridia bacterium
AAAAGCTTCAGAGGGGCTAAGGATTCGGAGCTTGTTATGTTCGGAAAAAAGTTTTCCGGAATAAGCGTTCAGTTTGAAACAAGCAGAAGAACAAATACCTCGGAAATAAAAATAACGGACAGAAGAAGGGCTGTTCTTAACGGAGTTCCCCTTAAAAGCCCCACGGAGCTTATGGGACGCTTCTCAGCCTCCCTGTTTTCACCGGGCTTTATGTCCCTTATACAGAACGGTCCGTCGGAAAGAAGAAAATTCATAGATTCCGCTATCTGTCAGATAAAGCCACGGTATGCCATGCTTCTTTCTGAATACTCAAAGCTTGTAAAGCAGAGAAACGCAGTTCTTAAGGATAATGATGACATAAAGAGCATAAGGCTTTTTCTTGACTGCATAAACGAAGCCTTCATAAATCTCGGAGAAGAGATTTATGAGGAAAGAAGAGCGTATCTTGACCTTCTTCTCCCTTACGCTTCAGAGATTTATTCGGGACTTTCATCCGGAAAAGAGGAAATAAGCTTTACTTACTTAAGAAAAGGATATCACGGTGAGGACAGTCTTCGCGAAATAGTAAAAAATCACGAAAAGGCAGACATCGGCGCAAAAATCACTCTTACGGGTCCCCACAGAGATGATATTGAAATAAATATAAACGGAGTGTCTGCAAGAAGCTTCGGCTCACAGGGGCAGAAGCGCTCGGCAGCCATAGCCCTGAAGCTGTCGGAGGCTCAGGTCATTAAAAGCATCACGGGAGAAGAGCCCGTAATTCTTCTTGATGACGTTATGAGTGAGCTTGATACCATGAGGCAGGACTATATACTCAATCACATAAAGGACAGACAGGTTTTTATAACCTGCTGCGAGCCCGGCTCAATCTTAAGGATGAGCGAGGGAAAAACCTTCAGCATAAAAGAAGGAAGGCTCAGATAATGTACCTTCATTTAGGTCACGATACAGTTATAAGAAAAGAGGAAATTCTCGGTATTTTTGATATAGATACCTCAACGGTGTCAAAGCACACGCGGGATTATCTCGAAAAAAAGGAAAAACAGGGTAAGTGCATTACGGTTTCTTACGAGCTTCCCGGCTCCTTCGTGGTCTGCACCGATAAAAACGGCGGAGAAACAGTATATATTTCACAGCTTTCCGCCTCCGCTCTTCTCAGAAGAACGGAAGAGCTGCTGTAAAACAAACTAACTTACAATTGCAGGAAAATATAACCCTTTGATATTTTCCCAAGGAGGAACAATAAATGGATATTCCCGAAAACAACATCCCTGAATTAAAGGACGCGGATTTTCAGGAGACAGTCATCACCGATTCCGAGGAGCAGATGAATACTGCCGTAACGGAGGTATATGACGCAAGTCAGATTCAGGTTCTTGAAGGACTTGAGGCTGTAAGAAAAAGACCCGGTATGTATATCGGCTCAACAGGTCCCAGAGGTCTTCATCACCTGGTGTATGAAATTCTCGACAACTCAATAGACGAGGCTCTTGCCGGCTACTGTACCCATATTGAGGTTGAAATTCTTCCCGGAGATATTATTACGGTAAGGGATAACGGACGAGGCATTCCCACCGACATCAACGAAAAACAGGGACTTCCCGCTGTAACTGTTGTTCTTACGGTGCTTCACGCAGGCGGTAAATTCGGCGGAAGCGGCTACAAGGTATCCGGCGGTCTTCACGGTGTCGGCTCATCGGTTGTTAACGCTCTTTCCGAGTGGCTTGAAGTTGAGGTAAGTCAGAACGGACATATCCACAAGCAGAGATTTGAGAGAGGTGCAATTGCAACCGATCTTGAAATCATCGGCGATACTGATGAAACGGGTACTCTCGTAAGATTCAAGGCTGACCCCGAGATCTTTACGGAAACCACCGTTTACGAATATGAAACTCTTCAGAGAAGAATAAGAGAGCAGGCATTCCTTAACGCGGGACTGCGTATCTCTCTTACCGACAGAAGAGATGAAGAAAATATCGTGGAGGACGTTTACTGCTTCGAGGGCGGTCTTTCAAGCTTCGTTCAGTACATTAACGAATCCCGTGCTCTTACTCCTCTTCATGATATACCTATGCACTTCTCTGTTGTAAAGGGCGACAGAAGCGCAGAGGTTGCCATTATGTATAATGACAGCTACAATGAAAATATACTTTCCTTTGCAAACAATGTACGTACCATAGACGGCGGTACTCACGAAACGGGCTTCAAGAATGCCCTGACGAGAGTATTCAACGATTACGGCAGAAAGTACAATTTCCTTAAGGATGCCGACAAGAATCTTTCAGGTGACGACGTAAGAGAGGGTATAACAGCCGTTATCAGCGTAAAGCTTACGGACACCGAATTTGAAGGACAGACAAAGAGTAAGCTCGGTAATACCGACATTACTCCCCTTGTCAATCAGATGGTTTACGAGAAGCTCTCGACCTATTTTGAGGAGAACCCTTCCGTTGCACGTGCAATATTCAATAAGGCTCTTGATGCATCCCGCGCACGTGAAGCAGCAAGAAAGGCAAAGGAGCTTGCCAGAAGAAAATCGGCACTTGAGGGTAACTCACTTCCCGGTAAGCTTGCCGACTGTACCGATAAGAATCCCGAAAACACCGAGCTTTACATCGTCGAGGGTGACTCTGCAGGCGGCTCTGCCAAGGAAGGCAGAGACAGAAGAACTCAGGCTATCCTGGCTCTCTGGGGTAAGATGCTCAACGTTGAAAAGTCACGTATAGACAAGGTTATCGGCAATGAAAAGCTGGTTCCCATTGTTCTTGCACTCGGTACGGGTATCGGTGAGGACTTTGATATCACGAAGCTTCGTTATCAAAAGGTCGTTTTTATGGCCGATGCCGACGTCGACGGCGCACACATCAGAACTCTTCTTCTTACCTTCTTCTTCCGTTATATGCGTCCTCTTATAGAGCAGGGCTTCGTATATATCGCTCAGCCCCCTCTTTTCAAGATTTCAAAGGGCAAGCGCCACGAATACGCATATTCCGACGAGCAGAGAGATGAATTTTTAGCTGAAATGGGACAGGGCTGTTCCGTTCAGAGATAT
>JAFQWB010000027.1 GCA_017407725.1 Clostridia bacterium
AACCACATATTCTCGGGAAGCTTGATTCGTCCGTCTCTGAACTGCTTGGGGTCATTCTCCCACTTATCCGATACAACGTCTATATATCTTTCCTCGGGATTCGGAAGCTCAAGCAACGACAGAAATTCTGCAAAATAATACTCTACTCTCGCGATATTCATCTCGTCGAGTACCGTTATATACATATCCTTGCTGTAATTTGCCTCATACATCTTTTCAAGCAACAAGGTCTCGTTAAATCTCTTGGTAAACTCGTTATAATATCCTACAAGGTCGGTTCTTTCCTTCCACATAGGCTGTACGGGGATTACCGTCGAGCTGTTATCGGTAAACGATCCGAAAGCATGCGCCAGCGACGTTTTTCCCGTTCCCGACATTCCTTGGAGTATCACAAGCTTAGATACCGCAAGACCTGCGATAAATCTTCTTATATCCTCTATGTCGTAATACAGCTTTAGTCTGCTTGCCGCATAATTTCTGAAATCCTGACAGAAGCTCTCGAGACTTACTCCCTTTTCATAGCTCTGATGTCCGTAGCTCATGCTCTTTCTGTCGATCTCGCTGAGCATACAGAATCTTTCTCCTGTCTCTTCTTCCTCTTCGATCTCTTCCTTTGAGCTTGCAGGTGCCGACGCGATGATAACGTTACCGTTTTCATCTATCGCAGATACTCCGGCACCAAGTATTTCTACGTTTTCCTTATCCGCCCCGCGATTTTTCGACGACAGCATTGTGAAAAGAAGCACCGCCAGCATGATTGGGATCAGGATCAGGAAGATCACAATAATATAGAAGGTCTCCGCGCGAATTATACCGCCAAAGGAGATTCCACCCTCCCGCTCAAAGAATTTCACGGTGGAAAATATTAAAAGTGCGCCCAAAACCAGTGTAACTATCAGAATAGCTATCCACTTTTTTTGTCTTTTTGTCAATTTATTCATATTTTTTCTTCAAGGACATCATTTCTGCCCGTTTTGCCCCTTGAGTGATTGATAATTCAACAGTTTCTTTCGAATACTCTTCTTGACCTTGCCCCAGCGCTCATCATAGAACTTAACGAATGCCTCAAACTCTCTTTCAAGCTCGTCGAAGCTTTCCTTGTCGGTAAATTCATTCTCACCGTAGCTCTCTCCGTTTGCGCTTCTCAAGGCCTTGACTCTTGCCTCGCTTAGTCGCTTTTGCTCAAGCATAGTCTCAAATTCCATTTCAAGCTCGCTATATTTCTGATCACTTTCGCCAAGCGACTGCTTCGCCTGCTCAAGCTGTGCGTTATATGCCGCCGCCTGATCGCGCATTTTTGCTCCCATTTCGTCAAGTCGGGAGTTGAACAGCTTTTCAAGCTCTCTCATCTCAGCCTCGTGCTTGACAATATTGTCATGTATGCGCTCGTTGTATTCTGCCTTCAGCTCCTCCATCTCCTGGATATGCTTGCCCTCTATGGCAACGATCTGGTCGCGAAGCTCACGGCTTTCGTTCTTAAGAGCCTTTATCTCGCCGATCAATTTTTCTTCTGTTATTTTAAGCTCGACTATGCGATTGCGGAGAGGCTCAAGCTGTCTGTTATCCGATTGCAAAAGCTTGACCTGCTTTTCAAGCTCAAGAATATACTCATCGGGAGAGATCTCCATAGCCGCAAGTCTTCTTTTCAAGACCTCAAGCTGTTCTTCTCTGCGCTTGAGCTGCTCTGCCTTTCTTCTCTCCTCCTCGGCATTATAGCTGTTTTTCAGCTTGGCATTGAGCCCCAGACCGTATTCGTAGGTCAAAAAACTCAGAAGCGCTCCTGCCTCGGACAATTCATCCGCCAACGTCTCCTCAAAGGGATCAAGCTCCACCTTCTTACTCTCCGAGGTATATCCCGGCTTATCGTATGCAATTATAAAATCATACAAGGCAACGGCGCCCTTGAAGTTGTTGTCCATCTTCAGGACGTTAGTCTTGGTAATCGGAGGCTTCAGCTTTGCAGCTTTTCCCGCGATCTCCATAAGAGGCGTTGCCAAAAACGACATTACCGTCTTTAATATAAGATCAATCCTGTCGATCACGTCCTTTGCGGGATTACTTTCGCGGAGAAACTTATCATCCTTTCTCTCGTCGTGCATATCCACGCTGTAGGTGATCCTTTGGCTGGGAAGCGTAATGACCTTATTAAGCTTCAGTACGCCGTCATATTTATTGGAAAGATCAAGTATCTTATCGTAGCGTATGGTAACGAAATCTCTGAGATAGCATAGCAGCATATAGAGAAAGCGATTCTCATACACGGCATAATCATTCAGTCTTTCGACACTGTAAAGCTGGTCGGGGATTATATCCTCGCCCTCCTGCTCCTTGGTGATCAGATTACTGTGCTTTGCCAGATGCTGCACGGAATCCTTGGAAACGTGCTTCACCTTCTCGATCGGAACGACCTCGCCGTTTGAATATATAAACTGTCTCTCTTCCTTTATCGCTTTTTCGATAAAGACAAGACCCGTTTCAATGGCTTCTATCCAATCCTCGTCAACGGTACAGATATTTCTTGTAATAACGATCTTATCGTTCTCAACGTCAGAAAGAGCCATCGCTCTGCGAAGAGCGGTACACTCACGGTTTTCCTGAGTCAAGGCACGATAATCTCGTAACGCGCGATAATAAACGTCCAAATGATTCATAATGAATTCCTTTTAATTATTAAGCATTTCTCTGCAATCTATGGATATGCTCCTTGCAAAGAGGCATTTTATCTGCTCCGAAAAGCTCGTCGATAAAGGACAATAGTCCTTCTGCCGAGTTCCTCAGATATATCGGATTCTGTGTCTCAAGCTTTCTGATTACCTTCTTCGACAGTATGTCGTCAAGGGCGCAAAGCTCGTCTCCTCCACAGGCTACATACACAGGTATATAGGTCCTTATCTGCTTCATGATTCGGTTTCCGAAGGTAATATGGAAATGGTCTATCAGATACTTATCAAGCTCTTCAAGTCTCTTGATATTTCTTCTGCTGACTCCGAATTCCTTGATCGCCTTATCCACAAGATCGGTAAACTGCGTTGCCGATATCGGCTTCTTCGCTGTATGCGGTGCCGCAAATCTTTCACTCTTGGCATCAAGATTTAAGATCATTGCTCGGTCGTACACCTTATCCGAGATCGCAAAGGTCGAGTCGTCGTTATTTGCCGTTCCCACGAACCACATATTCTCGGGAAGCTTGATTCGTCCGTCTCTGAACTGCTTGGGGTCATTCTCCCACTTATCCGATACAACGTCTATATATCTTTCCTCGGGATTCGGAAGCTCAAGCAACGACAGAAATTCTGCAAAATAATAC
>JAFQWB010000028.1 GCA_017407725.1 Clostridia bacterium
AAAGCAAGGTTGCGGGCAAAACGAACATATCTCCTATTGCAAGTACGACCGCAAGAACCGCGCCAACGATCATAGATATAAGTTCGGTTGCAGCAAGTGAAGACTGCAAGGTCGCATATTTCTTCGCAATAAGAACCATATTTATAGCGTTATCCTTGTTACCGTGTGTAACAATACCGGAATCAACGCGTCTGTACGTCTTCTCCTCTGCAGTACGCGGAACGTACTTTTTCATAACTCTGATAATATCCTCACCGAGAGTAAGAACTCTTAAAAGCTCGGTGTCTATGTTAGGATCTCTTGTGTAAACAAGAGGTACTATTTTTTTATCCTTAAGTTCAGGAAGAAGCATAGTGAATTCTTCAGAGAATGAATATCTTATAAAGAATTTAACATAAACCGCTCCGTCCTCTGCTCCGTACATAACCTTTGTGGAATCGGACGAGGAGGTATTTGTTCTGTAGTCTTCAGCAGGGATAGATATTCCGTGACTCAACATATACTCTTCGGTACCGGCGCATATTCTGTGTCCGTCCATCATTCCGCTTATACCGTTATCCTCAATTATAATATCCTGTGCAGGAGGACACTTTCTGTCAAGGGCAGATGAGAATACAAAATCAAGCGGACCGCCAACTACAGAGAACAAAGCATACATCTGCTTCATAGCCTTTGGCGTATTATACGCTTTTCCGTAAAGGTGAACCTTACGTAAGCTTACATCTTCTATACCAAAGATCTCTGTATCCTCGTAGGTAAATACGTCAATGTCAGCACCCTCAAAAACAGAGGACTCACCAACAAATGCGCTCTCCTCAAGTGCTGCTCTGGAGCAAAGATGCTTGAAAGGAAGCTTGTGATTTAGAATTGAAAATACGGGATAAGAGAACATGAATACCATTGCAAGTGATTGTGCTCCGGAAACCAGAGAATATCCGTCAAGGAAGAAGGATACAAGTCCGGTGACCAGAGATATACCTGCTCCGATGCCTATTATCATTGCCGAATTCACAAAATTCTCGCAAGATACGGATGAGCGCTTAAAGAAATTAGAAACAAAGACGGTACGGAACATTCTTGCTGTCTTTGAATTGTACTCATCAATCACACCGTCAAGCGCGAGATTCTCTCGCGGGAGCTCACGGGTAAGTCTTCTGTCAAGAACGTTTTTCGCAACATTTCTCGACACAAGCTTGAATGAAATAAAATCGCTCTACGCCTTATTGTAGGATGATACGATGGTCGCAAGACACTGCAAACCGTAAAGAACACCGAATGTAAGGTAGTTCTCTGCACTGTTTGCCGCTATTGCAAGATCATTAAGAACGATGACTGCAAGCGAAACTACGTTAACGATCTCGGGGGTAAATTTACCCTTAAAGAGAAGCCTGAAGGCACCGATGATCTCGGGAATCGTGAATAGGAAGATGCAGATTGAGAACTGCATATCAACTATAGCACGTGCCGAGGAAACATTGCCAAGTCCCACAAATTCAAATGCATTTATGCCAAAATAATTCAGGCAGTCAACCGCAACCATGACCATAAGAAGCACCAGAGCTCCTACAAGTCTTACTCGGATCGACATTAGAGTGTCAAGAAATCTATCCTTTACAGAATCTCGCTGTATTGGCGAGGTGAACTCGGAATGAGATGCATTTTTATCTTTTTTATCGCTATCGGATGCGCCGAGGGGCTCTTCCATTTTTTCAACTTCAGCAGGAGTAAACTCAACCACACTAAAGGTAGCATCGGGATCGGGAATTGTAGTATTCTTCGGCTCCTCCGGAATCTCCTCTGACGTTTCTTCTGCCTCTTCATTCACAGTTTCCTCGATAGGCTCTTCCGATGCGGGTATGGGCTCTTGTTCCTGTGCAGCTTCTTCGACGATCTGATCTCTATTGGGTTCCGAAGCATCCTGCGTTTCGGTGTCTATAGGGGTAGAAAACTTAAGAACCGTGAGAGTTTCGTCCGTAGGCTCGGGATTGCGTATCGGTGTAGGAGTTACAACTACCTTTTCAACCTCCTTTTCCTCAACGATTTCCGCTGTAGGATCAAGGACAGAGGATACTTCTTCTTGCTTCTCCGCCTTTACGCTCGCAGTATCAGTCTTCGGACGAGGTCTTGGGTCATTCTGCATACGGTAAGTATCGCTGATTTCGGTAAATCTGGGAAGATATGTAGGTCTTATTGCTGCAGGGGTTTCCACGAAGCTATCCGACGTATATTTATCCTCAAAATCGAGCTTCTCAGGAATTGAAAACTCTTCTTTCGGCTGCTCATTTTTTTCCTCTTCGGCAGATGAAAGTATTTCAATTTTTACCGCGGGACGCTTCTTCTCTGTATCCGTATCAACTACAAACGTCGGTCCGCTCTCCGCGGGAGCTTGTTCGGATATTTCAAATTCCAGAAAAGATCTGCTCTCGTTCTTTTCTTCACCGTCATTCGACTTCAAAAGATCTAAGTTATCCAAAATCACGCCTCCTTATCATTTCTTTGCCTTGCTACCTCGGCAAGAAGAATTGCCGCGGCACAAGATACATTCATAGAATTCACCTGTCCGTAAAGCGGAATGGACACGATGAAATCGCATTTTTCTTTCACTAATCTGGATATTCCAAATCCCTCGCTGCCAAGCACAAGAGCTGCAGCGCCTTTCATATCGGTTTTATAATAGGTGCTCCCATCCATATCCGCGGCATATATCCAAAGCCCACGCTCCTTAAGCTCGTCAATGGCTGATGCAAGGTTAGTAACCTTTGCCACACGCATATGCTCAAGCGCACCGGCGGAAGACTTTGCCACCGTGGCGGTAAGACCGACCGCGCGCCCTTTAGGGATAATAATACCGTGCGCACCGACACATTCTGCGCTCCTTATAATTGCTCCGAGATTATGCGGATCCTCCACGCCGTCGCATACGACTACAAAGGGAGCCTCGCCCTTCTCTGCCGCGTAAGCCAATATCTCATCAATAGAAGAATAATTGCGCTCTGCAGCAATAGCTATAATTCCCTGATGTCTGCCTCCCTTTGCCATATTATCAAGGCGGGAGCGGTCACACTCGGTTATCGGAATGCCACGCTCTGCGGCAATACC
>JAFQWB010000029.1 GCA_017407725.1 Clostridia bacterium
CCGGAGTAGCACTCGTCGATCTCTTTACGTGCGTTGGAGTGCATCTGAACGATACGTCCGATACGCTCTCTCGACTTCTTGTTTGCGTTATATACTGTTGTTCCTGCGGGGAGTGTACCCGAATAAACTCTGAAGAAGCAGAGCTTACCGAAGGAAGCATCATTCATAACCTTGAATGCAAGTGCGGAGAAGGGTGCCTTGTCGTCTGCGGGACGGCAGGTCTCTTCGCCTGTCTTTACATCTACACCCTTGATTGCAGGGATGTCTGCGGGAGAAGGCATGTACTCAACGATAGCGTCGAGAAGCTTCTGTACGCCCTTGTTCTTGTAGGACGTTCCGCATACTACGGGAATAAATCCGTGATTAATTGTTGCTTCGCGTATAGCAGCCTTGATCTCCTCGTTGGAAATCTCTTCTCCCTCAAGATACTTGTTGAAGAGGTCTTCGTCGAATTCCGCTACTGTCTCAATGAGCTTCTCACGGTATTCCTGTGCCTTCTCAACCATGTCTGCGGGAATCTCTTCGATTCTAACGTCTGTTCCAAGGTCGTTGTAATATACTGAAGCATTCATTTCAATAAGGTCTACTATACCTTTGAATGAAGACTCTGCTCCGATAGGAAGCTGAATAGGACATGCATTAGCCTTAAGTCTGTCGTGTATCATATCAAGTACACGGTAGAAGTTTGCTCCGCCAATGTCCATCTTGTTTACGTATACCATTCTCGGTACGTGGTATTTATCAGCCTGTCTCCATACAGTCTCTGACTGGGGCTCAACGCCTCCCTTTGCACAGAGAACTGTTACGGCGCCGTCAAGTACTCTGAGCGAACGCTCTACTTCAACGGTGAAGTCTACGTGTCCGGGGGTATCGATAATGTTTATTCTCGTTCCCTTCCAGAAACACGTGGTAGCGGCAGAGGTAATTGTAATACCTCTCTCCTGCTCCTGGACCATCCAGTCCATTGTTGCGCTTCCGTCGTGAGTTTCGCCGATCTTGTGAGTCTTGCCTGTATAGAAAAGTATACGCTCGGACGTTGTTGTCTTGCCAGCGTCAATATGAGCCATTATACCGATGTTACGGGTTTGTGCTATTGGGTATTCTCTAGGCATTATTTTTTCTCCTTAGATCGCCAAATTTACGGCGTCGATTTTAATATCTGTAGTGTGCAAAAGCCTTATTAGCCTCTGCCATCTTGTGTGTTTCTTCCTTCTTCTTTACCGCTCCGCCGAGGTTGTTGATTGCATCAACGATCTCGCCTGCAAGACGCTCAGCCATGGTCTTTTCGTTACGGTTTCTGGAATAGTTTCTGATCCAACGAAGTCCGAGTGTGAGTCTTCTCTCTGCTCTTACCTCCATAGGTACCTGATAAGTTGATCCGCCGAGACGGCGAGCCTTAACTTCAAGAACAGGCATTACGTTTTCAAGAGCTTCATTGAATGCATCAAGTGCATTCTTTCCAGTCTTCTGCTCAACGATTGTAAATGCATCGTATACGATCTTCTGAGCAACACCTTTCTTGCCGTCATACATCATATTGTTAATGAGCTTTGTTACGAGCTTTGAATTGTATAACGGATCCGGTAATACTTCGCGCTTGGATATTTTTCCTCTTCTAGGCACTGTACTTCCCTCCTTCATAAATTTTAATGAAATCATTGGTACTCGAAAGATATCTCCCGTTAGTCACACAGAGGTGATGACTGTTTATGCTACAATCAAATCATCCGGTAGTGCACCTTAACTGTTTGAATTCTTTTAGTTACCCGCCTAAGCTGTTTTCTTATTACTTAGGTCTTTTTGCGCCGTACTTAGAACGGCCCTGCATACGGTTTTTAACGCCCTGTGTATCAAGAACACCTCTGATGATGTGGTAACGTACACCGGGGAGGTCTCTAACTCTTCCTCCGCGAATAAGTACTACCGAGTGCTCCTGAAGATTGTGTCCAACACCGGGAATGTAAACGGTTGCTTCAAGTCCGTTTGTAAGCTTTACTCTTGCAATCTTACGAAGAGCCGAGTTAGGCTTCTTAGGTGTTGTGGTATAAACCTTTGTGCAAACGCCTCTCTTCTGAGGAGCCGCCTGCTCTGTTGCAGTCTTCGTTATGGCATTGAATCCCTTCTGAAGCATAGGAGCTTTAGACTTGGATACCTTATCTTTTCTACCATACTTGACGAGCTGGTTAAATGTTGGCATATCGCACCTCCTTACCTTACGATTTGATTGTACATAATCGCCGTGTGCTATTGGCTGACGCAATTATTGACATAATTACATAGCATAAGGCTTATACATTATACACTATCGTTTGTCTATTGTCAATACCAAAACATTTAAAAAAATTAAATTTATGTATTTGCACAAAACTAACTTTTTTTGAGCTTCATTTTGAACATTTTGATATAATTTTTTCTGTTGGATTCGACACTCCTTCTGAGCAAAACACAAAAAAGGCGAAAGACATCACGTCTTTCGCCTTTAATATCATATATCACATAACTTACCGCCGCACGTTTTCTACATTAATTTATATATACATAACGTGCAACACTTTTGATTATTCGTTGGGATACTCGGACTTATACCACGCGTTATACTGTGCAAGAAGGCTTCCCTCTGTTGATGAAAGCGAGCTCTTTACATACACGTTCTCGTTAAGCTTTGATATAAGGTAATTAACGTAAGCATCAAACGTATAAGCCTCACCTGTTGTGGGATCAAGCGCCTCGGGATACTCGGAAATCCAAACAAGAACCTCATCGTAAAGTCTTTCGAGCTCAACAATACACTCGTCGATCGCCTTGTATTCATCTGTGGATTCGCCTGCTTTGAAGTCCATTTCTACCATTACGTAAGGAGATACCTTTGCAATAGAGTTAGCCTGAACGGCATACTTCCAGGAATTTGCGGATATTGCAAGCTCTTCTTCTGTCATGTTTTCATTCTGCATAAGAAGGAATGCATTACCCGTTCTGTATATGGGCATTACGTATTCATCAGAAACAACGCTTACTCTGCCTGTATCCTCGCTGACAATGTAGTGCTCATTCTCAACGCCGTATGCGAGAATATTGCGAAGCTCTTTATCGGTATTCATGGCAGTGATTATTTCCATGCATCTCTCGGAATACTCATCTGCACAGTATGCAATACCGTATAATCCGTTAAACACTTCGTTTCCGTCAACCTTGGGAGCACCCACTCTGATTACATAGTAATCGTCGGAATACTTCTCCATAATACTCATATTGCCGACCATAAATCCGGCAGCAAAATTCTTGTCGAAATCAACGTTATCGTCTGTTGTGGGCATAATTCCACATGCAGAGTTGATTTCGCTGACTATTTTATACGTAGCCTTTACGTCTGCATTTCTGAGGATATTATCGGGCAAAAGCTTTGTTCCGTCAAATCCGACATCAGGAGCGCTCTGAGCTGCAATTACAGACTTGTAGCCCGTAAGGCTGAGAAGTGACATGCTTGAAATGTTGTAAAGCGGAATAACGTCTGATACGTCAATTCCCTTTTCAGCAGCTATAACACCCCCTTCTGCTATATCATTTGCAAGATCCTTAAGGAAGGGAGCAAAGCTGTCAAGTGTCATGCTTGAAAGTGTGTTCTCGTCAAGAGAATAGCTGTACGCAGCATAAAGCTCCTTATTTACAAGAAGGAATTCGCAATCACCGTAAGGCGTAATACTGGGAATTGCGCCGAGAGAACCGTCGTATTTACAAATGTTTATTACGTCTGTGGGAATATATTTATTAAGTATTTTTCCGGATGTCTCGTTAAGATATGAACCGATATCAACAAGATCTCCGTTTTTCATATAGTTTTTATAGTTTTCCCATCCCTCGGGGATAAGGAATATATCGAGCTGATTTTCGTCGGCAATGGGATAAACTACTCTTGCATTATCCTCACTCTCGGGATCGTAATCCTCAGGA
>JAFQWB010000030.1 GCA_017407725.1 Clostridia bacterium
AGAGTGCGTTACGATAAAGTAAGCATAAATCTAAAGTCGCGCAGGCTCCTTCCGTCACACTACGTGTGCCACCTTCCTCCCGGAGGAAGGCTTGGTGCGAGGTATCGCTCTTCCAAGAGGGTGAGGAATACTTGTTATTAATACAAAAATACACAACAGACTTCATTTCTTGTGCGAAGAATGAGATACAAAAAGCCTTCTCCTGCGGAGAATGGGGGAACAGTTCGCTTCGCGAAGCTGGTGTGGATGAGGAGATACAGAATAATACTGCAAGACGAAATACTTCGTGTCATCCTGAGCGGAGCGCAGCGAAGTCGAACCCGAAGGGCGACACGGAGTGTCGGGATCTACGATGGATGTCTTCCACTTCGTTTTTCGTAGATCCCGAATAGTGCAGAGCACTATTCGATCCTCGCAAAGCTCGGATTTCGACTCCGCTCCGCTACGCTCAGGATGACACATAAATGCGGATTTCACTTCGTTTTCTGAACCGTATCACATTACCCACCGTACTAGTAGGGGCAGAACGTGTAGCCCGCATACAGAATAATACTGCAAGATGTTATACGAAGCATCAATTAATATCCTAAACGGGCTACGCGTTCCGCCCCTACTAATAAAAAATAATTCCGAGTAAAATATCGGCGCACCCGAAATAAAGAGGGTGCGCCGATTTGTTATTTTGTAAGATATTCTATTGCCGCAGAGAGCTGATTGTCCTTCTCTCTCGGGATAAGGAAGGGGCTTATATATCCTTCAACAGTTTCGAGTGTGACCTCGAGATCAGGATAAATGCCTATTCCGTTGAAATTGTCGCTGTAGGGTGAGCTATAGGTGTTTGCGGTAACCTTTACTATTCCGTACTTGACCGTATATCCTTTTGCAGGCATCATTGTCTGCATAGAACCCTTTCCGAAGGTCTTTTCACCTATTATATAGGAGATTCCGAAATCGGAAAGTATCTTTGTAAAGTGCTCTGCTCCGCTTGCGCTGTTTCCGTCTGCAAGAACTACTACCTCTGCGCCCGCGGGAAGCTGATAGTCAAAGGTCGCATATCTTTCGTATTTTGCGGCAAGCTCAAGCGCTTCTGCCTTTTCTTCTCCCTCAAGCAGCTCTGCCTCTGCCTTAAGCTCGGATGCAAAATATGCGTATTCCTCCGCTATATTTGCGTAGGGTAATTCCTCGGTAGCCTTATCGTCCTTATCAATGTCGTAATAGTCCATCATTTCCTCGGACCAGGCAAGATATTCGGGATCCTCTTTTCCGTCTTTGTCGGCAACCGTGAATATTGCCTTTTTCTCGGAATTCTTATCGTAATCAAGAATTATTGAAAGAATGGGAAGAACGCTGTCAACTGAGCCGCCCGGATTTCCTCTTACGTCAAAAATAAATTTCTTCGCACCGCCGTCAATAAGCTTTACAAAGGCCTCAAGGAACTCGTATTCAGTATTGTTTGAGAACTGAAGTATTCTGATATATCCGATATTTCCGTCAAGCATTTCGTGATCTACCGTACCTGCGATAAAATCAACTCTCTCGGCAGATACGTCTATCTCCTCTGCAGAGGATGAATCAAAGGCGTAAGGATACGGATCGTTATCACCCTCGATTATCTCAGCTCCTCTGAGGATGCTGAAGTTCGCCATTGTGCCGACGTCGCCGCGTATCTTCTCGGTAGCACCGTCAAATCCGAGGTCTGAAACGTTCTCGCCCTCAATTCTGATAATTACGTCCCCAACCTTAAGCTTGTCTGCCGATTTAGATCCGCTTTCGATGTGAACTATCATAATTCCGCCGCTTACCGTTTCTGAGTTTTTATCTCCCTTAACGGCGTGGTATTCAAAATTTTCAAGATATACGACAGAAATACCGATTCCAACGTGTTCGCCTTCCATTTCGGCAACAAAATCGGAATATCCCTTTTCGGTGAAATAAGCGCCGTAAAGATCGCCTATCTCGTATATGAAATAGTTTGTAACGGCGTGTATGAGATCCTCGCCCCTAAGCTCATCAAAAAAGCCCTCGTCGTACACCTTTTTGGTATTTGCGTATACCTTTTCGCTATCGTACTCATAAATGTAGTTCTGCTTATAAACAGTATCTATGTAGCCGAGCAGCTCATAGAATCCGCACTCCTCAAAGGCTTTTCTCTCTCCGTTTGGAAGAAGTGTTCCCTCTCCGACGGGTGCAGCTGTGGTAACGCTTGTGCCCGTAGTTGCCGTCGGGAATGGATTGAATGGCTTACACGAAACGAGCGTTCCGAGAAGTATAATGACAGCAAGAGCTGCCGATAATATTTTCTTCATTTGATATCTCCTTGTGATATTGTGATTATAATATACACCGATTATATGTATTTTTTCTTAACTTGTATATCGCTTTGCATAATTATATCACAAACGAGAATTTTTTTCAATCGCTAATGCGAAATTAATGACGATATAACGCGGTTATTAATATAGTCACAGACATAAAAACAAAAACAGATATACGAAAATTCGTATATCTGTTTTTCATTCTCACGAAAACTTATTCGAAAGGCGGAGATTATCGGCTATCATTGCGATAAACTCCGAGTTTGTGGGCTTTCCTCTGCTATTCTGTATCGTATATCCGAAATAGCTGTTCAGAGTATCAACGTCTCCTCTGTCCCACGCGACCTCAATGGCGTGTCTTATTGCTCTTTCAACCCTTGACGAGGTTGTCTGATACTGTCTTGCGACAGACGGATAAAGAATTTTCGTTACCGAATTGATTATATCTCCGTCATTTACAGTCATAATAATTGCAGTTCTCAGATACTGATATCCTTTTATGTGTGCGGGAACACCTATCTGATGTATGACCTTGGTTACCTGCGACTCAATATCGTTTCCAAGCCCCGGTGCAGGGTGAGAGCTTGTTCTGGCATTCTTCTTTCTTGCCATAACTCTCATTATCCTTGCCGAAAGACTCTGATAATCGACCGGCTTGAGCATACAGTACTCCGCTCCCGCCTCGGTTGCTTCAAAGAATACGTTTCGGTTATTTATTACCGAAAGAATGATGAATGCAGGGCGTGCCTCGGGAAGATAAGAAAGCTCCGCCGTCGACTTTAACACCTGTATACAATCGAGCTTTGAAAGCCATATATCCATAAGAACTATATCGGGATGCTCCTCACTTATTTTCGCAAGTGCATCCTCTCCGTTTACCGCCTCCGATATCATTCTGTATCCGAGAACGGTAAGCTTTTCTCTGCACTCGCGTCTGAAGTCGGGATTTTCATCTGCTATAAGTATTTTTACTTTTGATTCCATAGTTTTGCCTCTCTGTTTGTCTGTATTTTTTACAAAACTATATTACCATATTTTTCCATATTTTGCAAGTACTTTCAGACAAAAAATATTACCAAAAATCTTGTCTGATTTTTGGTAATATTTACCATATTTACAGTTTTTTAGTGATGAGGAGTAAAAATTCCTCGAAGATTCATATAGAGCTTGCCATCATCGTTGGGGAAAAATCCAACTCTTGCGCTTCTCTTTCTCTCAATATTTGCCGAATCGTCTATATAGGCATCGTGAACGCCTGCGAGATCAAGGAAGTTGAGAAGAGCTCTTCCCATTATAAAAAGCGCATCCTCATCATCTGTTCCGGGAGCTTTTTCAAGATCGTAAAGATATCCGTTCTTCCCCTTTATTCCAAACTGCGCAATCCCTACAAGGATCTCGTCAACGTAAGCGGCATAAGCAAACGCCTCGCACTTATACGAAACGCCGCAAGCCTCACATATTTTCTTCTGTTCGTCTTTTGACTGAACCGCAAGTATTTCCAGCACTTTAATTCTCCTTAATATCTTATTACCTCAAGACCTGCCGCTGTTCTTAAATAGTCTATCTCATCAAGAGTAAGATGTCTCCATCTTCCCTTTGCAACGTCAAGCTCAAGGTCGCCTATTGCTATTCTTCTGAGCTTCTTTACGGTAAGACCGCACTTTTCGCACATCTTTCTTATCTGTCTGTTTCTTCCCTCGAAAAGAACCATTCTGATAACGGTATACTCTTCCTTTTTGCTTACTACTGCGCATTCTACGGGAAGTATTTTATATCCGTCTATCACCATTTCGGACGAAAGCTCTGCAAGAGTGGTTCTGGTTACCTCACCCGCAACTCTGACATCGTAATATTTTGCAATATGGTGCTTTGGATGTGTAAGCGCGTTTGTAAGCTCTCCGTCATCGGTCATAAGAAGGAGACCCTCGGAGTCCATATCAAGTCTTCCGACAGGATAAACTCTCTTCCCTACCGCTCTTACAAGCTCTGCAACAGTTTTTCTTTCCTTATCGTCCGAAAGTGTTGTCACGTATCCCGTCGGCTTATTGAGCATTATGTAAACGTGCTTTTTTCCGACCTTTTTGCCAACAGTCTTTCCGTCTATGGCTACTATATCCTTAAAGGGAGTTACCTTCTGTCCCGTTACCACCTTTTTTCCGTTTACGGTTACTCTGCCCTCAAGAATGGCAGTCTCTGCCGCTCTTCTGCTCATAACTCCGCATTCCGATATGTATTTTTGTATTCTTTCCGCTTCTACCTTTTTCATATATCTTTTTTCCGTTCTGATTATAATAAACGAAGTCCTTCTGAAATTCTTTTGAAAAACACGGTTACGGATTCCCATATCCTCTCAAGAAGGCTTTTCTTCACCTTTACGTTACATGATGACTGCAATGCCAGAAGAGGCACCCTTGCTATCTCTTTTCCATCCGCCTTAAAGACCGTATATCCGACGGTGTCGCCTTTATTTATTTCTCGGTAATATATTCTGTCAAGCTCTGTATATGCTTTTATTCGGGCATCTTTCCTTACCGAAAGGGTAATTCCTTTTGCATTCTCTGCAAGTATTCTTTTTACCGCTCCGTTTGGGGTATGTATATAAAACGAGTATTCACCCGCTTTGCACAGCTCTCTTTTTTCATAAAGAGAAAACCCGAAGTCAAGAAGCCTTTTGTGATCGTTCCAATCGTCCGGTGCCGAAAGGGTTACTGCAACGAGTCTTTTTCCATCCCTCTCTGCCGCCGAAACAAGGCATCTTCCGTCCTTTTTAGTAAATCCGGTCTTAACGCCGATGCATCCTTTATAAGACGCAAGGAGTCTATTATGATTTGCGATACTTCTTCTTGTTTTGTCCGAAAGAAAGCTATAGCTTCTTTTTGACACTATCTCTCTGAAGGCTTCATTCTCAAGCGCCTTTGCAGAGAGAACCGCAAGCTCTTTTGCAGTAGTATAATGCTCGCCGTCAGAAAGACCGTGCGGATTTGTAAAATGTGTGTTTTCAAGCCCCATCTCCCGCGCCTTTTCGTTCATAAGGCGTGTAAAATCATCTATGCTTCCGCAGAGATAATAGGCTATTGCCTCTGCCGCATCGTTGGCACTTGCAAGCATAAGCGCATACACAAGATCACGAAGCGTCATTCTCTCGCCGTCCGCAAGATATACCGACGATCCCTCTGTTCCGACCGCTCTTTTATCGACCTCTACCGTATGATCAAGCTTTCCGCTTTCTATTGCTATAAGCGCAGTCATGATCTTTGTAGTGCTTGCCATTCCAAGTCTGACTGATGAATTTCTTTCACCTATCACCTCATAAAGATCGGCATCTAAAAGACAATACGCCTTGGCGGACACCCCAATATTTGCGGCTTCGACAGACCCTGCAAACGAAAAAAGAGACAAAACGGGCATAAGAAGAGCGCACACAATACAAATTACAGCTATCTTTTTAAGCATACTCCACCCAATAAGTTTTTTCTATCTATATTCTTATCGGGCGGAAATTATGACCGTATTATTCTTCGTCCTCGTCGCTATCCTTACTTGCAAACACGTTCTTGAACTTTTCAGCTATATCGGGAGTCTTTTCAACAAAGCTGAAGATACTGTCAAGCTTATTCTTTGCTGTTGTTACAGTCTTTGTCTCAACCGAAATAAATTCAGCGCTTCCGTCATTTTTCACGATAAGGAAGCCAAGGGGAAGAAGCGTAACACCTGTTGATCCAAGTCCTACAAAATTATTTTTTGTTGTAGAATGCTTTCCTGCATAGTCACTTCCGCTTGAAACGTATCCCATAGAAACCTTCGATACGGGAATGATGACCGTTCCGCCTGCGCCGTTTATAGGCTCACCGACTACGGTATTTACGTCAACTATCTGCTTTAAGTTTTCAAGAGACGTTCCGATTATAGTATTGAGTCTGTTGTCATCCATAATTATTTTGATTCCTTTCGGTTATTTATATAGAGTTATTTATTTTCGTTGTTTGTTTTTTTCTGCGCCCTTTTGCGCGGTTTTCCTTTGGATCTTTTGTTTTTTCCAACCTTATGACCATTATTTGTATCTCCGCCCATAGGATGCTTTATATAATATCCTATAGCGGTAAATACCGCGCCGAAAACAAGCGCAAGAAGATGCCATACCCTTATTCTGAGCACTATGTGAATATCGGCTTCAAGCTTTTCGGAAAGAAAATCAACGTCAACGCCGATGTTCTTGTTTCTTACCGCCTCAAAATTCACGGTTTCCTCAAGCACCGCTATGAGAGCTCTGAGTGCCGCAACTATAACTCCGTGCATATACGCGGTCTTTGCGGCATCGTCTGATGCAACCTTGATTCTTATCTTTACTGCCTTTATATAGAGATATTTCTTGAATCTCCAAAGGAAGATCTTCAAAACTCTTGCTACTAGCTTTACTATATAGAGAATTTCCTTTAGGGTGAGCTTTTTCTTGCCCTTAGGCTTTTCCTCGGGCTTTTTCTTTCTCGGAGCATTCTCCTGCTCGAGCTTCTTTTTTCTTTCAAGCTCTTCCTTTGCTTTCTTCTTTGCTTTTTTCTTTTTAAGCTTTTCTTTCTTTTTTATTTTTGCCTTTGCAAGCTTTTTTCTGATCTTTTCCTTTTTTTTCGGTGAAAGGTCGGGATCGTCAAGAAGATCCTTATCCGAGGGCTTTATTCTTATTTTTATTATACCGAGCAGAGTGACGTAAAGCTTAAATGCCCCGTCATATACGATATGTATTCTCGCCGCTATCATTCCAACAAGCCAAAAAGCAAATAATATACCGAGAAAAACGTAAAGACCGGTCATTCTGATCACTCCTTTCTGTCTTTATTCCGATAATTTATCCGTGACTTAAATTATACGGTTATCTCTACCGATCCGTCTTCCTCGATGCCCTCCTCGGCATCCTCACCGAGCTTGACCTGAGCGGCGTTCACAAACGCCTTTGCATCGGGAAGCTCGTCAAGTGACGATATTCCGAAGCATCTCAAAAAGTCAGCCGTTGTTCCGAAGATTACGGGGCGCCCCGGAAGCTCAAGTCTTCCCTTAGGCTCTATGAGATTCTTTGCGCAAAGCGACGCAACCGCATACTGAGAATCGACTCCTCTTATCTTTTCTATCTGAAGTCTTGTAACCGGCTGAGAATAAGCAACTATTGCAAGAGTTTCAAGTGCGGAATTCGAAAGTCTTCCTCCCTGCTTTATTCCGAGTGCGACCCTTATCTGAGGCGCATATTCCTCTCTTGTACAAAGCTGGCACGAATCGTCATAAACAAGAAGATGAAGTCCTCTTGTCTCGCTGCTGTATTTTTCGGAAAGCTCCTTTACTATTTTAACGACCTCCTCTACTGAAAGCAGAGTGGTCTCGCTGAGCTTTTCATACGTCAGCGGATATCCTGCGGCAAAAAGGACAGCCTCTGTCATTGCAAGATATTCCTCGTGTGTAAATGACACTCCGTCATTTTCATCGGCAGATGAATTTTCTATTTCGGTATTTTTGATTTCCTCTGTCATATTTATATCCCCGTTTATTCTTCGTCATCCTCTATCGGAAGTCCGATATCCTCGGAAACAAGTCCGATATCCTCTATATTAACGTTTTCGCTGCCTTCCTTCATTACAACCATGGGATTTTCGGGATCTTCAAGGCTCACCATAACCTTCTGCACCGAAATAAGCGTCAGAAGAGCGATGAAGGATGCGACAAGCTCAGAGCGGCTCTCGCTCATAAGCATAAGATCCTCGAAAAGGATATGCCCTCTCTCTTTTAAGTGATCAAGTATAAATCTCGTTCTTGCAGAAACCGAAGCAGGCTTCTTTCTTACTATACTGTTGAGTGTGACCGTCGAATCTTCGTTTTCGGCAGCCTTATCGAGCTTGATTCTGAGCACGAGCTTTTCAAGTGCCTTTACAAGATAGGCGGTATCCTGATCCGATACAAAGTTTTTATCAACGAGCACCTCGTCGGTCTCCTTGATATATCTTCCGCTGTAGGTATCCCATCTTTCTGCAAGCTCCTGCGCACACTTCTTAGCCTGCTGATACATAAGAAGGAGTGTAACGAGGTCGTCTCTCGGGTCTTCCTCCTCTTCGTTTTTAGGCTTTGGAAGAAGCATTCTGCTTTTTATGAGCATAAGCTCGCTTGCCATAACGATGAAGGATGATGCAACGTCCATGTTGAGCTCCTGGAGCTTGTCAATATAATCCATATACTGATCGAATATCAGCGATATCGGTATATCGTAAATATCGACCTTGTTCTTGCTTATAAGAGAAAGCAAGAGATCGAGAGGTCCTTCAAAAACCTCAAGCTTATAGCTTATTTCTTCAGTCATAAAAACAGTCCTACCAAATTAAACATAGCGTCAATAACAAAATCGACAATAGGCGAAACGTCTATATCTCCGAGCACGAAAATTGCAAGAGTTACCATAAGGATAATTCTTTCGTATCTCATTATTCCGAAATAAACCCTATCGGGAAGGAACGTGAAAAGAACTCTCGATCCGTCAAAGGGCGGAAGAGGTATCATATTGAATACAGCGTAAAGCACGTTGAGATAAAGGAAGAAATAGAAGAACATCTCAACGACCCAAAAATAGATCGAGGTGCTTCCAAGCTCTATCTGAAGAAAGCAGGTTCCAACGTAACCAACAAGACCGATAAATGCAAGCATAAGATTTGAAAGAGGGCCTGCAAGCGCGGTGAGAGCCATTCCCTTTTTGGGATTCTTAAAATATCTTGTGTTTATCGGAACAGGCTTCGCCCATCCGTATCCCACGAAAAGCATCATAAGAGATCCGACAAGATCAAGATGCTTCATCGGGTTTATTGTAAGTCTTCCGAGATTTCTTGCGGTAGGGTCGCCCATCTTATACGCGATATAGGCGTGTGCCGCCTCGTGAACCGAAAGAGATATCATAACTATCGGCACAGTCAGAAGAATTGAAATTATCAATTGTTTAGGGTCGTTTGCAGTCAAAAGATCAAGTAACATATACTCTCTCCTTCCTTTCCGAATTTATCTTAAGTAAGAGAACATCTTACCGAGAACCTTTTCTCTTCCCTCCTTGGTGTGTGAGGAAAAGACTATAATTTCACTTCCCGGTCTTATGAGAGTGCATTTTCTGAGCTCAGCCTCTGCCTTCTCCCTCTCTGTCTTGTTAAGCTTATCTGCCTTGGTCGCGATTATGAAATAGTCGATGTTCTGTCTGTTCATAAAGTCAAGCATGAGCTTATCGTCCTCGGTAGGTCCTACCTTGAGATCTATAAGCTGTGCAACCGCCGAGAGCTTCCCCTCATCCTGGGTGAAATAGCTATCGGTAAGCGCAGACCATTTAGCTTTATCCTGCGGCGGTCTTTTTGCAAATCCGTATCCCGGCAGGTCAACTATATACATTCTTCCGTCAACCTCGTAAAAGTTGACAGTTATCGTCTTTCCCGGTGTCTGCGATACTCTCGCATAACCCGTTCTCTGAACAAGAGTGTTTATAAGCGAGCTTTTTCCGACGTTTGATCTTCCCGAAAGAGCTATCTGCACAAGCTTATCATTCGGGAATCCCGATCTGTCGCCCGCGGTTATTTTAAGCGTTGTTCGTGTTATATTTGGTTTCACCTTTAGACCTCTTTTTGTCTTCTCTTTCAAGATAAGCGTAGTCGCTTCCGTTTATGAAGTCGTGCTTATCCTCATATATGACAGCATTCATAAGAACGTCGTCAATGCGCCTACAAAGAACGAATTCAAGTCCTTCCTTAACGTAGGGCTCAAGCTTTTCAAGGTCCTGTCTGTTATCGTAGGGTATAAGAACCTTCTTGATTCCCGACTTCTTTGCGGCGGTCACCTTTTCTCTGAGTCCGCCTATTGCAAGAACTCTGCCCGTAAGGGTGATCTCACCCGTCATTGCGACGTCGCGTCTTACCTTATATTTTCCGAGTGCCGAAACAAGCACGGTAGTGAGTGCAACTCCTGCACTCGGTCCGTCCTTGGGAACCGCTCCCTCGGGGAAATGAACGTGTATATCCTTATTTTTATAAAATTCGGTATCTATTCCGAGTCCCTCGGCTCTCTCTCTTACAAGAGATACGGCAATTCTTGCCGACTCCTTCATTACTTCACCGAGCGAGCCCGTAAGCTCTGTCTTTCCGCTTCCCGAAAGCGCGAGCGCCTCAACCTTGAGAAGCTCTCCTCCGTTATCGGTATATGCAAGACCGTTTACGATTCCGATCCTGTCTTCCTTGTCAAGCACCTCGGGATCGTATTTTCTTGCTCCGAGATAATAATAGATATCGGCAGGCTTTATCTTGAAGAGCGTCTGTTCCTCCTCAACGTACATTCTTGCCGCTTTTCTGCAAATTTTTGCAATCGCTCTTTCAAGATTACGCACTCCCGCCTCAAAGGTGTATCTGTCGATAACCTCATAGAGTGCGGCGTCCGAAATGCTTATTATCTTCTTTGTGAGTCCGTGATTCTTTATTTCTCTCGGAACAAGGTATTTCTTTGCTATCTCAAGCTTCTCTTCTCTTGTGTATGAATGAAGTTCGATTACCTCCATTCTGTCGAGAAGGGGCTTCGGAATTGTCGAAAGAGTGTTTGCCGTGCATATGAAAAGACAGTCCGAAAGATCTATCGGCATTTCAACGAAATGATCTCTGAAATTCTTGTTCTGATCGGGGTCAAGCACCTCAAGAAGAGCAGACGCGGGATCACCGTGAGAATCTCTTGTGAGCTTGTCGATCTCATCAAGGAGTATTACGGGATTTCTCGATTTTGCTTCAATAACCGCGTTGATTATTCTTCCGGGCATCGCTCCTATGTAGGTTTTTCTGTGTCCTCTGATATCGGCTTCATCTCTTACGCCTCCGAGCGAAACTCTTACAAAGGGCTTGTCGAGTGCTCTTGCAATAGAGGATGCGACCGACGTCTTACCTACACCGGGAGCACCTACAAGACAGATTATCTGGCTTCCCGTCTTCTCGGTAAGCTTCATTACGCTTAAATATTCAAGAATTCTCTCTTTTATTTCATCAAGTCCGTAGTGGTCCTTGTTGAGAATCTTCTTTGCAAATACCGTATCTATCTTTCCGTCGCTCTTCTTTCCAAAGGGGACGGTAAGGCAAACATCAAGATATCAGAGAAGAACGGTTCTTTCGGCAGCTCCGTAAGGAAGTCTGTCAAGCTTCTCGGCTTCCTTGATAAGCTTTGCTTCTATCTCCTCGGGGAAATTTGCTTCTATGATCCTGTTTGCATACTGATGGAATTCGCTGTCGTCCGAGTCCTCTCCGAGCTCCTCCTTGAGAACCTTTAGCTGCTCTCTCATGTAGTATTCGCGCTGATTGTCGTCAATTCTCGCTCTGACCTTCTTGTGTATCTCAAGCTCCTGAGAGAAAAGCTCAAGCTCCTTCTGCATTTTGAATATAAGAAGCTCAAGGCGGCGCACGGGCTCGTATTCCTCGAGAATATCCTGCTTATCGTCAAATTTGAGAAGAAGTGTCGCCGCTATAATGTCGGCAAGCTTTGCGGGATTGGAGCAGGTTCTTACGTGCTTTTCGATATCCTTTGCTATATTGGGAAGATTCTTTATATACTGCTCGAAAAGCGCAAGCACCTCTCCTACAAGAGCCTGAATTTTAAGCGAGGATGAATCGTATTCAAAGTTTCTGCAGATAACGTCTGCATAATACGGAGATGCCTTGGTTATACCGGTAAGCTCTCCTCTGCATATTCCCTCTGCAAGAAGATTCATGCTTCCGTCCGAGTTTCTTGTTATTTTATTTATCTTCGATACTGTGCCGATGCTGTAAAGATCCTTGGCATTTCCCGACCACTCGGAGTCAACGTCTCTCTGAGCAACGATGAATATCATATTATCGTCATCGTTAAGATTGCCTATCACCGAGGCGGTCTTTGAGCTTGTGATTTCAAGATTCACGGGCACTGAGGGGAAAACTACCGTTCCGCGAATCGGTACTATCGGCATTGTAAAGGTTTTGGTTCTTTCTGTATATGACATGGCTATCCTTTCGTGCTTTATATACTCCTTTTGGCCTCTACATTATACACACCGTTTGTTAAGAGGATTTGAAATCAAGACCCTCAAAGCATCTCAAAAGGAATATAAATATCCATATTAAACAATTAATCATTTTATTATATCACAGAGTTTAGAAAATTGCAAGTGCATTTCCCTTTTTAAATTTAAAATAAAAGGGGATAAAACAAGAGCGCCGACCTCGTTTCCGAGTTCGACGCTCTTGGCGTTCTGTGTTTATTATATTATGTTTTTGTGGGTTATTTAAGTTTTACCGTTCCGTCGGAGCATACAACCTCTGTCGCGGGAACATCTTCATTCCAATTCGAACCTTTGGTAATAGCATTCCATTCTGCTATAGTCCCTTCGAATGTTATGCTTGTGAGGCTTGTGCAATTATAGAAAGCATAATTACCAATGCTTGTTACACTATCGGGGATAGTTACACTTGTGAGGCTTGTGCAAGAATCGAACGCCCAATTACCAATGTACGTTACACTATCGCCTATAGTTACACTTGTGAGGTTAAGACAATAATAGAATGCCTCGTCACCAATGCTTGTAACGCCATTACCTATTGTTACATTTGTGAGGTATGTGCAATAATAGAACGCATGATCACTTATACTCGTTACACTATCAGGAATGTTTATGCTTGTGAGGCTTGTGCAAGAATCGAACGCCCAATAACCAATGCTCGTTACGCTATCGGGGATAGTTATATTTGTAAGGCTCGTGCAATTTCCAAACGCATCATCACCAATGCTTGTAACGCCATTACCTATTGTTACATTTGTGAGGTATGTGCAATAATAGAACGCATGATCACTAATACTCGTTACACTATCAGGAATGTTTATGCTTGTGAGGCTTTCGCAGTAACAGAACGCCCACTCACCAATACTTGTTACACCGTTACCTATTGTTATGCTTGTGAGATTTTTGCAATCAGAGAACGCATAATCACCAATGCTCGTAACACCGTCAGGAATGTTTATGCTTGTGAGGCTTGTGCAAGAACTGAACGCATAACTACCAATGCTTGTTACACTATCGGGAATTGTAATGCTTGTGAGACTTGAGCATCCTCGGAATGCCCCACTACCAATACTCGTTACACTATCGGGGATAACTATACTTGTGAGGCTTGTGCAGTTATAGAATGCATGATGACCAATGCTTGTTACACTGTTACCTATTGTTACATTTGTGAGGCTTGTGCAATCACTGAACGCAGTATTGCCAATTGTATCAATGTCACCTATAACCAGTTTTACGCCCTTTGCCAAGTTGCTGTTTTGGGTTAATACGCAGTAGGGTGAAGCAACGTTAGTTTTATACGTTGTATCAGAGTAATTTTTTTCTGCATCCATACCGTAGACATTGACAAGCTCGTCCCACGTTGCAATAATATTCCAGTTTGAATCATAAAGGCCAGCTTCTGCTTCAAAACTGCAAACACTACATACGTTGGTCCCTTCCTTATAATTATGACCAAGCTCCCGTCCAAACTCGAATATTTTACTGCCAATCTTACCGCAAATGCAAGAATAGTAATATTTTGCAGGTTGAGTACAGTTTGCTGACGAGAAGAAATACTCATCTGTAGCCACTTCGTGAATGTATGAATGGAAATGTTCAACTGTATTTCCGCATCCCGGACAAATACCCGAACCGTCGTCAACATGGTCGATTATCTCAGTATAATTATCCACGTATGAATAGTTACATCTTATACACATATGAGTGGAATATCCTTGTGCCGTACAAGTGGGTGCAGTTACAACAGCTACGTAGTTATGTCCTGTTGCATTAACGTAAGAATCTACATATGTATCGCTACATGCTGAACACGTATGGGTTGTAAATCCTTTTTCTAAGCATGTAGGAGCGGTTACAACGATTACATAGCTATGTCCTTTTGCATTAATGGTCTTGGTTTCGAAATAATCGCAATTCTTACACTCGCGCTTATCTTTTCCGTTTTCCGTACAGGTTACGGAAGCAACTGTATACCAATTATCAAGGCTATGTCCTGTAGCACTAGTATACTTATCCACATATACATTGTTACAAGTTGAACACGTATGAGTAGTAAATCCTCTGTCTAAGCAGGTAGGAGCTGTTACAACAGATACATAGCTGTGTCCTGTAGCAGCTACGGAACTGTCTTTATACGTATCATTACATCTTTGACAAGTATGCGTTGTATATCCACCTGCTGTACAAGTGGGAGCGGTTACGACCGACTTATAGTTGTGTCCGAGTGCATTACCGTAAGAGAATGTCGTACTGCCCTTGATAGCACATGCGTTACAGCTATAGTAATATACTGCGGATGCTGTACAGGTTGCGGCAGATTTCAGATATTTATCTTCAATTCTCTGAACTGTGAACCTATGTCCTGTTGCGTTTACAGTCTGTGTTTCACTATAATTGCAACGACTGCAAGTGCGCTTCTGTGATCCGTTGGAGGTACATGTTACTGCTGTAACA
>JAFQWB010000001.1 GCA_017407725.1 Clostridia bacterium
ATATGTGTCATCCTGAGCGGAGCGACGCGGAGTCGAACCCGAAGGGCGACACGTAGTGTCGGGATCTACGATGGATGACTGCCACTCCGCTCAATGTAGATCCCGAATAGTGCAGAGCACTATTCGATCCTCGCTCTGCTCGGATTTCGACTGCGTGTCGCATTTGCTCCGCTACGCTCAGGATGACACGTATATGTATGCTTTGCTCCGTTTCCTGTGACGTGACACCCCATCCCACCGTACTAGTAGGGGCGGAACGCGTAGCCCGTCTTACAGTGTATGCACTCTGAATAAAATCCTGCACTAACCGACGGATGAGGAGATACAGAATAATACTGTACGATAAAACACGGAGCAAAATTACACCCGGACAGGTTACGCGTTCCGCTTATGATTATTTGGAATAATATACCCCAAAAAAACAAGGCGTCTTGCTCTTGCAAGACGCCTTGTTTTATTCGCATTTGTTAGCGCAGTAGATTCGTCTGTAACCGTTTTCAAAGCGGAACTTGAAGATTGCTCCATCTGTTTCGGAGTATTCAACTACCGAGTATTCGGGTACGTCTGTACCGCCGCCTACTGTCCAGAGGTATATTCTTTTTTCGGCATCAAGCTCACGGATGGCACCCATATAGCTTGAATAATAGCCTGCTTCTACTTGTCTGAACTCTGTTACGCACATATTCTCTTCATCAATCTTAAGACGGATGACCGTGGAATACTCAGCCTTGCTTATCATTACCTTGTCGTTGTTGTTGTTAAATAACATATAGCTTCCGTCCTCGGTAAGGATTATGGAGTGCTGCTTTGAGAATTCCTGCTCTTCGGTAAGACCGAATTTATCTTTTTTGCCGCCGAGTATCCAAATGAGTTTTCCATCCTTGCGGCTAAGCTTCAGAATGGAATTGATGTTGCGGCATGAAACAATAAGGTTTCCGTCTGTATCGATGTCCATTGCATTGAAATGCACGTAATCGTAGCATTGATCAAGTCCTTTTCTCCAGTCGACAACTGTAGTTGATACGAGAATATCGTAGTAGTCTGTGCTGCAGAATTCCCAGAGAATTTCGCCGTTCTTGATTTCTTCAATGTAAAGAACCGCGAGATATGCGCTATTGTCGGGCGCATAAAATCCTTCCGGAAGATCTTTTACAACAACGTCTTTATAAGCGGTGAGAATGTAATGTCCGTCATCTAAGTATATGAAGCCGTGGGGATCGATCTTTATCGAATTGCCCTCACTGTCGGTGTAGTAAACCTCTTCGATAACGTTGTAGTTTTCGTCCATAATTACGACGCATCCGGGATTTATACCCTGAATGCCACAGAATAAACCGTCAAGGTACTGAAGATATGTGTATCTTACCTCGCCCTTGCTGTTATATTCCTTTCTGAAGTCAAGAGCGTTCTGACCTGTCTTTTTGTAGAATATAAGCTCGCCCTTGGGATTAAGCTTGAATATGTAGTTTACTGCCTCGTCGTAGGTCGTTATGTAGTAATCGCCGGGAGTCTTTGACTCGCCATCAACGGTGTAATCACCAAAGGTTGAGGGCATAAGGTTTACCGTGTAGGTCTTTTCTGCTCCGTCCTTTAAGAGTGTGACCGATATCGTGTCCTCTCTTTTTATAGATGAATAATCAAGCGTGAGTGCATCTGTAAGCTCCTCGCCGTTGATCTTTACACTATCACCGGACTTTATTTCGGCAGAAATCTTTATCTTGTTTTCTACGCTGAGAAGATCAAGATCTGTTGCTCCGCTTTCGGAAAAGATTATCTCTCTGTTATTGATGTAAACTTTGGTTGCATTCGCAGTTGAAGAAGCTACCGTTGTTGTAGCTGCTGTTGTTTGCGAGGGCGACTTGCCGGTGCATCCTGCTAATAATGTCAAAAGCATAATTGAGAGACAGATAATTACCGCAAGAGAAAGTAAATATCTTTTCATATTGTTACCTTTATACTCTTATTTTCTTGTATTCTGTGTACTGCTCGTAAGTATCTATGACATCGCTCATTTCGTTGATAACTGCATTGTATTCTTCCTTGTCGTATTCAAGAGTGGATGCCTTCATATCGTAGAATCTGCAGCTTGTTGCAGTTGAGCCGAGTGTAAGGGGATTTCCGTTATCTGCAAGGTTGGTGTAAACAAGCTTGAGCTCGCCGTTAAGATAGAAGTAAAGGTCGTTATCTGTGCAAACTATCTTAAATGATAAGGTAAGAGTTTCGCCTTCCTTGAGAGTGTAGATATCCTCTGCAGGGATTCCTGTCGTAGTGTAGGGAATGCAGAGCTTGAAATTGCCGTTCTTTTCGTTGTCCCAGAGAAGTATTCTGTCGTTTCCGTTGTCAAGAATACCGAACTGAATGTGAGGATTTCCATTGGTTGCGGTGATATCAAGCTTGCCTTCGAGAACGTAGTTTCTGAAAAGATAGTCGTCTCTGTACATAACGATCTTTCTACCTGTTCCTGAGCCTATCTCTTGATTTGTACTGAAACTTAATTCTTCCATATCACGGATAAGAGTCTTGTCAATATCATTTATATAGAATCCCGCTCCCGAAAGAAGCTCCTTAAATACCGTGTAATAGGCTATCTTTAAGTGCTCGTCATCCTTAAGCATTGTTTTGTCAAGCTTGGTACTTGAATCCACAAATGTTATACCGCTCTGATCTGCACACCATTTCTTTACAGTGTTGTTGGCTGAAATGAGAGCCGCAGACTTTTCGGTTTCAAGATTTCTCGGGGTTATACCGAGGAGGAATACCTCAGTAGAGGGCATTTTTTCTCTTATGAGAGAAGCGAGTCTTATAAGAGAGAAGGCAATCTCGTCTGCGCTTTCGCTATGGGCAACAAGGTTTTCACCGCCAATATGAATAGCGAGGCTTTTGGGAGCACATTCAGAAAGCCAGCCGCCGTCTACCCATTCTTCCCAGTCGTAGGTTGTTGTATTTTCAATTCCGAGGCAGAGTGCATCGCTATCCTTAAATACTGTTGTTGAGAAGTTTGTAAAGTATTTGGGGTCGAACATATCGTCTCCGATGAATACGACAGTTCTTCCGTCAGCACCGCGGAGCTCCCACTGCGCCTTTCTGTCAGCGGCGGCGTCAGCAAAATCCTTTGCGCTGAATTTGTCGCTGTTTTTGTCAACCTTGCCTATTACGACGCTAAAGGTTACAGAGAAGTGATCCGAGTATGCCTTTACAAAGTGAGTTCCTTCCTTTAAGGGAGTAACAACACCGCTCTGAGCATCTATTGAAAGATTTGCGGAGTCATATTCATATGCAAGAGTCTCAATGAAGTTTTTGTCCGAGAAAATGGGATTTACCGAAGGGGAGGGATAGTCGATCCACGCATATACGTCAGCGATGGAAAGAGTTCCTCTGTCAATGAATGTCTTTACTGTGAATGTTGTAGTATGGTAAGCTGTAGTTGCGGTAACCGTAACCGTTTTGTCACCTACAAGTGCAGTAACCTTTCCGTCCTCTATTCTGATATCCTCACCGTCGAAGGTGTAGGTTATCTCGCTTTCGTAGGATGCAGAAGAGAATACTGCGTTTATTTTCTTGGAAGAGCCCTCTTTGATCTCGATATCCTCGATCGTGAGAGTTCCGATTCCGTGCGTGGTGGTTGCGGCGGGAGAGGTTGTCGTGACGTTTGCCGCTGTTGTAGTAACGGGCTTATCACCGTTACAGGATGCAAGTGCTGTCGCCGATACAAGTATAAATGCCGCAATAAGAATTGTAAAAATTTTTTTCATAAGTCAAACATCCGTTTAAGCTCTTATTTTTTCGTAAGACGTCTTGTTTTTGTACGTATCAATGATGTCGCTCATAGATTCGATAACTGCATTATATTCTTCAGCGTCATCCTCTGCTGTGAGAGCCGACATTTCGTAGAATCTGCAATCGGTAGCCTCGGAGCCGAGCTTGAGGGGGGTGCCTTTGGAATTGTTGATAGCGGCATAAACGAGCTTGAGCTCTCCGTCTATGAAGAAATAAAGGTTATTTTCGTGATATACGATCTTCCATTCTATTACAAGAGGACCGTCGTTTGTGAGAGTGTATATGTCCTCTGCGGGAACACCTGCTGTATCATAAGGAATACAAAGCTTGAACTGACCGCTGGAAGTGTGGTCCCAAAGAAGAATTCTTTCGTTTCCGTTGTCAAGAATTCCGAACTGAACGTGAGAGTTTGTTGTCTTCTTTGTTATTTCAAGCTTACCGGTGAGAACGTATCCGTCAACAAGGTCGCTACCTCTGTAATTTACTGCTTTGAGAGCGGTTCCTGCGGCTATTGTCTGTGTCGTCTTGAAGGTAATGTCCTTGATCTCTGTGATCTTGGAAAAATCAACGTCCTCTATAACTATGTCTGTCTTTGCAAGAGCCTTGGTGAATACTGTGTAGTTTTCAACCTTGGGATGAATCTGGTCCTTGAGCATGTCGTTTGTAAGTGCGGAGGGAGTATCAATGTATGTGATGAAGTCCTGAGCATCGCACCACTTCTTCATTTGCTTGTTTATGCTTGATACGTATCCGATCTTGGTGTTGTCATAAGCTCTCTGAGAGATTCCGAACCAGTAAATGGGAGTGTCGGGGAACTGCTCGTGCATGAGAGTGAACATTCTCTGAAGAGCAGAGAGGGCAGAGTTGATGCCGTCTCCGTCATCGTAAACGTTGTTTGTTCCCATGTGCATAACGATGTTCTTGGGGGCTGTCTTGGAGAGCCATCCGGTTGTTATCCAGTCCTCCCAGTCGTAGGTTGTAGTTGCGCTTATGCCAAGGCAGAGCGCATCCTTGTTCGGGTAGGATGAGGAGTAGAAGTTTGACCAGAAGGCTGTGTCAAAGAAGGAGTCGCCGATGAAGAGCGTTGTCTTTC
>JAFQWB010000031.1 GCA_017407725.1 Clostridia bacterium
AATGAGCCGGGCAACAGTAAGCGCGGAGATATGAGTATTCCTTATCTTAAGAGAGCCTTTGAGATTGCAAGAGAAGAGGATGTAATGCAGCCTCTTACCGCAGGTGTCTGGACCTACCCAAAGAATTACGGTGTAGACGAATCGCTTGACGTTTCTCCCATACAGAGAGTTGCACTTGACCTTTCGGATATCGTAACCTTCCATAACTATGAGAAGATCGAGGACGTAAGAAACTGTGTCAAGGCTCTTGAAAAAGAGGGAAGACCTATGGCTAATACCGAGTGGCTTCATAGAATACTTGATAATACCGTTCAGGAACAGCTACCTCTTTACTATGAGAAGAAGATCGGTTCGACCCACTGGGGACTTGTTGCAGGTCACGCTCAGCACTACCTCCCTTGGGAGTGGCTTAAGGCTGCAAGACCCGAGCTTGACTATACACGTTGGCAGCACGATATCTTCAGAGAGGACCACACACCTTACGACGAAAGAGAAATTGACCTTTTCAGAAAATACTGCGCAAATAAGTAATTTTACGTAATAAACGAAAAGGAGAATTAATATGAAAAGAAGATGGACAAAGGAAGAAGCCTGGGAATACTGGAATAAAAATCCTTGGATCGTAGGCTGTAACTGGGTTCCTGCAGAAACACCGGGGCTCTCTATCTGGCAGGGAGATACAATTGAAGAGATACTTCCGTCGGCTCGCAAGGAGCTCGCACTTATGAAGGATATCGGATTCAATACTGTCAGAATGAGAATTGACTTCAATCTCTGGTATCACGAGAGAGAAATATATCTTGACAGAGTTGACAGGGTTCTCGATATTATGAAGGAATACGGAATAAAGCTGATGCCCGTTCTTTTCAGCGATTGCGTATCCTTCGGAAAGCCTGCAAACACTTCTATTCCGATGCCCAAGGGCAAGGGAAGATGGGCAGTCGGATATCACGGAGGCCGTCCTAATTCTCCGCACATCGTGTCAACAGGAAAGCCTGTAGGCTGGAACCGTTGGGATGAAGAGGATCAGAGACCTATATGCGAGCAGTTTATAAGAGATCTTGCAAGACGCTTCGGTAAGGATGAAAGAATAATCCTTTGGGATATCTGGAATGAGCCGGGCAACAGTAAGCGCGGAGATATGAGTATTCCTTATCTTAAGAGAGCCTTCGAGATCGCAAGAGAAGAGGATGTAATGCAGCCTCTTACCGCAGGTGTTTGGAGCTATCCCAAAAACTACGGTGTAGACGAATCGCTCGACGTATCTCCCATTCAGAGAGTTGCGCTCGATCTTTCGGATATTATAAGCTTCCATAATTACGAGAATTTCGATGAGGTCAAAAACTGTGTTAAGATGCTTGAAAAAGAGGGAAGACCTATGGCAAACACAGAGTGGCTTCACAGAATTCTCGGAAATAACGTAACAGATCAGCTTCCTTTTTATCACGAGAAGAAGATCGGCTCAACGCATTGGGGACTCGTTGCAGGTCACGGACAGTTCTATCTGCCTTGGGAATGGCTCAAGGCTGAAAGACCCGAGCTTGACTATACGCTCTGGCAGCACGATATCTTCAGAGAGGATCACACACCTTACGACGAAAAGGAATTTGCACTCTTCAAAGAGCTTTGTGCAAAGAAATAACCATAATAAAAGAAAAGCGGAATGCCGAAAGGCATTCCGCTTTTTTTATTTCTTATTATTCGTTTACGGAGTTTATAAACTTCATGAATGCGGCAGCGCCTGCTTCTGTGCGCTTGTATACGCCTGCATCCTCAAGAACCTTAACGAAGGTGGATCCGATCTCAGCCTTAAGAATATCCTCTGTGTTTTCTGCAGTGAAGGTGTACTTGTCCTTGAATGCATTAAACCAAGCGGTGTGCTTTTCAATTGCCTCGATGGAAGCAATGTCCTTGCCGTCAAGGATGGCATCCTTGAGAAGCGCTATCTCTTCCTTAAGTCTTGCGGGAAGAACTGCAAGTCCCATAACCTCGATAAGACCGATGTTCTCCTTCTTAATGTTGTGAAGCTCTGCGTGAGGATGATATACGCCGAGGGGGTGCTCATCTGTTGTGATGTTGTTACGGAGAACAAGATCAAGCTCGAACTTGCCGTCCTTAACTCTCGCGATGGGAGTAATTGTGCTATGAGGCTCGCCGTCTGTGAATGCATAGATAAATGCATCCTCGTCGGTGTAGCCTCTCCACTTGATAAGTATCTTGTCGGCAAGCTCAACAAGTCTTGACTTGTCGTTGCTTCTGAGTCTTATTACAGACATAGGCCACTTTACAAGACCTGCCTCAACGTCCTCAAAGCCGTCAAAAACGACCGTCTTTTCGATGGGAGCTGTTTCCATAGCGAAGGTGTAGTGTCCGCCCTGCATGTGGTCGTGGCTGAGAATTGAGCCTCCTACGATAGGAAGATCTGCATTGGAGCCAAGGAAGTAGTGGGGGAAGATCTCAACGAAATCGAGAAGCTTTTCAAATGCGAGTCTGTCGATCTTCATGGGAGTGTGCTCGGATGAAAGAGCGATGCAGTGCTCGTTGTAATAAACGTAAGGGGAATACTGTAAGAACCAAGTCTTGCCTGCCATTGTCATGGGGATCTGACGGAGGTTCTGTCTTGCAGGTCTTGAAACGTTACCTGCAAACCCCTCGTTCTCGTGACAGAGAAGGCACTTAGGATATCCGCTCTGGGGAAGGAGCTTTGCTGCGGCAATTGCCTTGGGGTCCTTTTCGGGTTTTGAGAGATTGATGGTTATATCTATCTCTCCGTAAACCGAGGGAACAGACCACTTGAGGTCCTTCTTTATGCGGTATGTGCGTATGTAATCGGAGTCTCTGCACAGATTATAGAAATAATCGGTAGCCTTCTCGGGATCTTCGTTATAAAGAGACTTGAACTTTGCAATCACTTCAGAGGGACGGGGCATTAAGAGACCCATAAGAGAGGTGTCGAAGAGATCGCGGTAAACTACGGTGTTGGATTCGATAATTCCGTTTTCTGCGGCATAGTCGCAAAGCTCGCCGAGGATGTTTTCAAGATCGTCGGTGGGAAGGGAATCAAAGGATGCGCTTTCCTCGTATTCGGTAACCTTGAGTGCAGTCATAAGAAGGTTTACCGCATACGCCTTGTCAAGCTCGTTTATAAGCTCGTGATCGATAGCATATTTAACGAGTCTTCCGATGTTTTCATTTACTGTGAACATAATAACTCCTTTAAGAAGATAAATTTGTTTTTACCCTCTTATTATATCACGCGATATCGAGTTTGTCAAACATTAATATATATAATAATACAAAGATATTATACGAAAATATGTGTGCTTTTACGATAAACAGCTACATTTCATACGATTTCAGGACGGGTGTCTTTTGTCGTTAAACAGAAATATTCGCAACATTTATTTACAATTAATGGAAGAAACGAACAAATTTTCGTTTATAAATCGAGTAATATTGAGTAATGTTTTATTATGTGAAAAAAACTCAAAAAAAGGCTTTTTTCATCGCAATGAAAATATTGCAATTTTGAGCTTAATGGGGTATACTGTGGATACAGGTGGATGAAAGTGGAGTAAAAAAGATTAAATTGGATGAAAGAGAGATGAAATGCTATGTACGGCGAATACAGACATACGCTTGATACAAAGAGCAGAACATTTCTTCCTTCAAAGCTCCGCGAACAGCTTGGAGACGATATAGTGCTTACAATCGTGTCCGATAAATGTATTTCAGTCTACTCTCGCGAAAAGTGGAACGAGTTCGAAGAAAAGCTTAAGAGACTTCCTCAGATAAGCGCTGCGGCGGTTCTCAGAAGAATTTACTCGTGCACATTTGAAACAACAATCGACGTGCAGGGAAGAATAATGATCCCTCAGAATCTGCGTGTTAAAGCAGAGCTTTCAAAAAATATCGTGTCGGTCGGTGTTGGAGATCACGCGGAGATATGGAATGACGAAATCTACGATAGGATGCAAGAGGATATAAGCGATGCAGACGTTGCTGCAAAGCTTATAGAGCTCGGAATGTAAGCAATGTCAGAATTTTCTCACTATTCCGTTTTGCTTAACGAAAGCATAGACGGACTCAATGTAAAGGAAGACGGAATATACGTTGACTTTACGGCAGGCGGCGGAGGACATAGCCTCGAGATCGCCAAAAGACTTACCACAGGTAAGCTCATCGCAATAGACAGAGACGAGAGAGCGATCGAAGCCTGCAGAGAACGCCTTAAGGATCATATGGACAAGGTGATTCTCGTAAAATCGAACTTTTCTAACATCCAATCAATAGCCGAGTCGTTGAACATTAACGGCGTCAACGGTGCGGTTATTGATTTGGGTGTGTCATCGTACCAACTCGATACCGCAGAACGCGGCTTTTCATATATGAAGGATGCTCCGCTTGATATGAGAATGGATAAGGACGACAAGCTCACAGCGTGGGACGTTGTCAATACCTATTCAAGAGAGCAGCTTAAAGACATACTCTATAAATACGGCGAAGAGGAATTCGCACCCAGAATAGCAGATAACATTATAAGAGTACGCGAAGAGTCTCCGATTAATACCACGGGAGAGCTTGTTGAGATAATAAAAAATTCAATGCCAAAGAAGGCGCTTGCTGTGGGAGGGCATCCCGCAAAGAAAACCTTCCAGGCGATAAGAATAGAGGTTAACGGAGAGCTTGAGATAATAGAGCCGACCGTTAAGAGCATAGTGTCTCTTCTTGTTAAAGGAGGAAGACTTTCGGTAATCACCTTCCACTCGCTTGAGGATAGGCTGGTTAAGAACGCAATAGCAGATCTTTCAAAGGGCTGTACGTGTCCTCCGGGATTCCCCGTGTGTGTCTGCGGAAGAAAGCCTTTGGTAAAGGCTATCAACAAAAAGCCGATATTACCTTCCGAAAAGGAGCTTTCCGAAAACTCAAGATCAAAAAGTGCGAAGCTCAGAATAGCAGAAAAACTTTAGTAGGGAAGGAGAGTTATAATGGTCGCGGCAAAGAAAACGTTTGAAAAAATAAAGGAAGTCAAAGACGTTTGGATAAACAAATTAAGAAAGCGAAAAAGAGATGAAAAGCGATTTCCTTTCGGATTTGTTCTTGCCCTTTCGGTTATAACCGTTCTCTTACTTATAACTGTAAGCAACAGCGTTACACTGAACGAATATACAATAGAAACCTCACGTATCGAAAAAGAGATCAAGGAGCTCAAGACAGAGCTTAAGGCTCAGGAGCTTTTACTTGAGAAAAGAATCAACCTCGTTGAATTTGACGAATACGCCTCGTACAGTCTCGGAATGATCAAGGGAGAGTACAAGGAGGTAACTGGAACCTCAAGAGGCGAGGATACGATAGAGTCGTATGACGGAAACTACAGTGAAGGCGGCTGGTTTACAACAGTTCTCAAAGCGATATCTGAAAAATTCACAGAGTCCTGGAATAATCTTTTGCGATGAGAATATGAATATAAAGAACCTTGTAATCGATGAGAGCATATACTGCTCTCATTTTTGCTATATGGAAATATCCAAAAATGTCAAGGTCAGCTATAAAAGATAAAAAAATGTCAAAAAGGAAAAAGATATGAAGCAAGATATAAGAAAAAGATTTGACGTAAGATCAAGAGCTCTTTTCATAATAATGGCATTACTTGCTCTTGTGATTGCGATTCGTCTTATTTTTATGCAGGTCATAAATTACGATCACTATCTCGAAATGGTAATCGACAATATACAGCAGGAGACAGGACTTAAGGCGGACAGAGGCGTTATATACGACCGTAATATGAACGTTATTGCGACCAATGTTACTACGTACAGAGTTTTTATATCTCCTGCGGATATCGAAACTGATGAGGATGCAAGACTTATTGCTGATGAGCTTTCAGACATTCTCGAGGTTGATTATAATGAGATATACGAAAAGACGCAGAAGAAGAACCGAAAGGACGAGACGGTAAAGAAGAAGGCTACCGAGGCTGAAGCTGAAAAGGTAAGAAAGTTCAAGAGTGAAAATAAGTATAACAGACAGATATACCTCGAAGCTACGTCTACAAGATATTATCCTTACGGAAGTCTTGCATCAAACCTTATCGGTGCGATGGGAACAGATAGCGGTCTTTTCGGAATAGAGCTTCAGTATAACGAATATCTTACGGGTAAGGACGGAAAATATATAACGATAAAGAATGCACAGAGCCAGACTCTCCCATTTACCTATGACTACATAATTGATGCTGAGGACGGACTTTCGGTTGTAAGCACTATCGATACAACCCTCCAGTCGATGCTTGAGGCACAGCTTAAAGAAGCATACGAGAATGCAAATGCAGGCAACGGAGTTGCAGGAATCGTAATGGATGTAAATACCGGCGAGATACTTGCAATGGCCCAGTATCCTACCGTCGATCTTAATTCGCCTTATACTCTCAACGAGGTTGCGGAAAAGAAATATAACGAGTATCTTGAAAGCGACGAGCTCAGAAATGAACTTGCCGAAAAGGGACTTGTCGAGGGAACAGAGGAGTACGAAAAGGAATATCAGAGGTTAACCAATGAGTACTTCTGGGAGCTTGTTTATAAATCGTGGAATAATAAGACGGTGTCCGATCTTTACGAGCCCGGATCAACCTTCAAGATAGTAACAAGTGCAATGGCGCTTGAAAGCGGAGCGACCTCGTTTTCCGATACCTATTACTGCGCAGGAAGCCTTTCGGTAGGCGGAAGCAGAATAAAATGCCATTGTTATCCGAGATCGCACGGAACACAGACATATGCAAAGATGCTTCAGGATTCGTGTAACCCCGCACTTATGCAGGTTGCCGCGAAAATAGGCGGATCAAGCTTCTATAAGTATTTTGAGCTTTTCGGATATACGTCCAAAACGGGAGTTGATCTTCCCGGTGAAGCAAGCGGTCTTTATACCACTCCGTCAAACTTCAATGCGGTTGAGCTTGCGTGCTATTCATTCGGTCAGACCTTCAAGACAACAATGATACAGCAGATAAGCGCAATTGCGGCAGTTGCAAACGGAGGATATCTTGTAACTCCCAGAACGGTAAGTGCTCTTATCGATTCTAACGGAAACGTTGTAAAGTCTTACGATAAAGAAATAAAGAGAACTGTCATTTCTTCGTCTGTAGGCGAAGAAATAATGAAGGTTCTTGAGGAGGGAGTTTCGGGTAACGGCGGTGCAAAGAATGCATATGTTGCAGGATATAAGATAGCCGCAAAGACGGGAACGTCGGAAAAAAGAGATACGATCAACCCGTTAACAGGAAAAAAGGACCTTAGAATCGGATCGACCGTAGCAATTGCTCCTGCCGATAATCCGCAGATAGCAGTTCTCATTATAGTTGACGAGCCCAAGGGAAGCGTGTACGGAAGCGTAGTTGCCGCTCCTTACATTGCAAATTTCCTTGATGAAGCTCTTCCTTACCTCGGCGTTGAGAGAGAATACAGCGCTACAGAGGTATCAAGAATGACCATAACCGTAAAGGATTATAAAAAGCAGTCACTCGAAAGTGCCAAGGCGGCTATAACCGCTCTAGGACTTCAGTATGAAGTAATAGGATCGGGTGATACCGTTACGTCACAGATGCCGACCTCGGGAACGAAGATAACCAAGACGGGCGGAAAGATAATTCTTTATACGGGAGGAGAATCCTCTTCGTCAAATACGGTAACGGTTCCGAGCGTTGTCGGAATGACAGTTCAGAATGCAATAAAAACTCTTCAGTCAAGAGGAATCAACGTTCTTATAAACGGAACGACAAACTACACTCAGGGTGAGGGTGCGGTAGTAACCGTGCAGGGAACACCGAGCGGAACTTCGGTAAAATACGGAAGTGTAATAAGTATAACCTGCAGATACCTTTCTGACGGAGACGATACCGAGCTTGAAATAGATACCGATACCGAAACCGAAGGACAGAGGGTAGAATAAACACCAAAACCGAAAGGGTGATAAATTGAGGCTTTCCTCCTTGTACGATCTGCCGTTTGATACTGAAATAAGCGGCGTTTGCGTTGATAGCAGGAAGGTTGAAAAGGGTTCGCTTTTTATATGTATAAATGGCGAATGTGAGGACGGACATAAATATGCAAAAGAGGCACTTGAAAAGGGCGCGGCGCTTGTTGTATGCGAGCGCGATCTCGGACTTGAAAAAAGTGCGGTAGTCAGAAATACACGTGTTGAAGCGGCAAGAATATTCTCCGCCTTTTACGAAAGACCCGAAAGAGAGCTTCCCATAGCGGCTGTTACGGGCACGAACGGCAAAACAAGCGTAACCTTTATGCTCGGTGCGATATATGATGCCATAGGTGTAAAAAACGGCATTATAGGCACACTGGGATGCTACAGACCTGACGGAATTACAAGGACAGAAAATACTACTCCGGGACCCGAGGTGCTTTATAAAGAGCTGAGGCGTATGAGGGATGCAGGATGCGAAAAGGTCTTTATGGAGGTCTCCTCACACGCAAAGGTGCTCGGCAGAGTAGAGCCTATAGAATTCGACTGCGGAATATATACCTGTCTTACGAGAGATCATCTTGACTTTCATAAAAGTATGGATGAATATGCCCGCGTAAAGGAGTCGATACTAAACAGGTGTAAAAGGGGAATATTCAATACCGACGATGAAACGGTTGTCGGGGCATATAGAAGATATGGGGGAGAGCGAATATCCTTCGGGCTAAACCTAAGAGCCGACGTTTTTGCGCAGGATATAAAATATCTTGAGCAGGGAGTACGGTATACGGTTGACTGCTTTGGCGAAAAACGGGAAGTGATCGTGAGGTCAAGCGGTATATTCGGCGTTTATAATTCACTTGCGGCAATAGCCTTCGCTGCAGCCGATAACGTAGAGCTTGATAAAGCACTTGAGGCGCTCACAAGGTTTTCGGGCGTCGAGGGCAGAATGGAAAAGGTGTATGACGGGGAGTTTACCGTGATAATCGATTTTGCTCATACCCCCGATGCAATGGAAAAGGCAATTGAATGCGTAAGACAAAGCTACACTCAAAGACCGCTTACCCTTGTTTTTGGGTGCGGAGGAGACAGAGATAAAGGAAAACGAAAGAGAATGGGAGAGATCTCACGCTCTGCCGAAAAGGTTATTGTAACAAGCGATAACGTGAGGTTCGAGAAGGGCGAGGATATTATTTCAGAGATACTCTCGGGCAACGAAAGCGCACTCGCAATAAAGGATCGAAGGAATGCTCTGGAGTATGCGATCGACACCGCAGAAAAAGGCGACGTAATACTTATCACGGGAAAGGGACACGAGCACTACGAGATCGTAAAGAATAGAAAGATAAGCTTTTCCGAAAGGGAAATAATTAGAGACAGAATAAAAAACAAAGAGATGTAACAGGGAAGGGAGAAATCAGATGAAGGTATACGTTAAAGGAAGTCTTACAGTAGAAGAGCTTGCAAAAATGTGCGGCGGCAAAATTGTAGGCAGCACCGATAAGAAAATAACGGCTATAACAACCGATTCAAGAGATATATGCAGCGGAGCGCTTTTCGTTGCAATCAAGGGTGAGCATTTTGACGGTAACAATTACCTTAATGCCGCGCATGAGAGCGGAGCTGTGTGTTCTCTTGCCGAAAGAGTTCCCGATGGCTTTTCAGGGTGCGCAATAGTTTGTGAGAGCACGAAAATTGCGCTCGGTAAGATAGCAAAGGCTTATAAGGACAGAATATCACCCCTGACCGTTGCGGTCACGGGAAGCGTGGGAAAGACCACCACAAAGGAATTCATATATGCAGTTCTCAGCGAAAAATACAAGACGCTTAAGACCGAGGGAAATTTCAACAGTGACATCGGACTTCCGATGACACTTCTCGGACTTTCAGAGGATGACAGCGCGGCTATACTTGAAATGGGAATGAGCGCTAAGGGAGAGATCGAATACCTTTCAAAAATTGCCTCGCCGAGAATAGCGGTAATAACCAATATAGGAACGTCGCATATAGGACTTCTCGGATCAAGAGAGGCGATAAGAGATGCTAAGCTCGAAATAAGAGAGGGACTTTTTAAGGATGGAACTCTTATTCTGAACGGAGATGAGCCTCTTCTTGCGGGAATAGACGGCGCAACCTACGTTTCGTTTGAAAATGAGGATGCCGACTATTATATTTCGGGAATAGTTGAGGGTGAGAACGGAACTGCATTCGATCTCAGTACAAAAGGAAATAAATATGAGAGCGTTCTTATTCCTACGGTTGGAGAGCATAACGTGCTTAACGCCGCATACGCCTTTGCGGTAGGAAGCGCGGCAGGGCTCGGAGAGTTCGAAATTCGCAGAGGACTCTTAAAATATAAGAGTGCCGATATGCGTCAGCAGATATACAATAAGGGCGGAAAGGTTATACTTGAGGACTGCTATAATGCATCACCCGAATCAATGATAGCCGCAATCAAGGTGCTTTCGGGCATTGCGTCAAGAAAGGGCGGAAGAAAGGTTGCCGTTCTCGGTGATATGAGAGAGCTTGGAAGCTATAGCAGAGAGGAGCACCGAAAGGTGGGAGCTGCTGTTGCGGCATACAGTATAGACCTGCTCTTTACGATAGGTAAGGATGCAAAAGAGATAGCAGAGAGCGCACTTTACTTTGGGCTTGAAAAGGAAAACGTATACGTTTTTGAAGATATAGACGATGTTGAGAGAATAGGCAAAGCGATAGCGGATGTTACAGGACCGTCAGATGTGATCTTGTTTAAGGCAAGCAGAGCCGTAGCTCTTGAAAGAGTCGCAAAATACATCACAGGCTGATAACATTTGGAAAGAGGGATATAAATGGAACACGAAAAGATGCTTGCTTACTTTTTGATAGGAATGATAGCCACCTTTGGAATTACGGTAGCTATACTTAAAAAGCTTATACCTTATCTTAAGGGTAAGAAGATAGGACAAAAGATACTCGATATAGGTCCGAGATGGCAAAAGAATAAAGAGGGAACACCCACAATGGGCGGACTTGCCTTTATTATCGCGTCGGTTATAGTAATATCTTTCCTGATCGGATTTGCCGTACTTAAAAAGGACGTATCCGATGCAAGTGTACTTATAATCTGCTTCGCATATGCGCTCATAAACGGACTTATCGGAATAGTTGACGACTATGCAAAGCTTTTCAAAAAGCAGAACCAGGGACTTTCGGCAGGCGCGAAATATTTCCTTCAGCTTGTAGCGACGGCGATATTCCTTCTCGTGCTCGGAGTGTTCAATAAATTTTCAACAGTACTTTATATCCCTTATTTTAATATAGAATTCGATTTTGGCTGGACATATTACGTAATTTGTGCTATACTTATGACAGGAATAGTAAACAGCGTAAATCTTACAGACGGAATAGACGGACTTGCCTCGGGCGTAACCTTTGTTGTCGCATCCTTCTTTGCCGTTGTAAGCTTTGTTCTTGCTTCTTGTGAGGGAGTTATCTTCTCGTCAGTAATAATAGGTGCGGCAGTAGGATTCCTCTTCTACAATTTCTACCCGGCAAGAGTATTTATGGGTGATACGGGCTCGCTCTTCTTTGGTGGAGCGGTCGTAGGACTCGGCTTCGTGCTCGGAAATCCCCTTATAACAGTTATCGTTGGAATTATTTATATTCTTGAAGCTGTATCCGATATCATTCAGGTCGGATGCTTCAAGATAACAAAGAAAATATACGGACAGGGAAAAAGAGTTTTCAAGATGGCTCCCTTCCATCATCACCTTGAGCTCTGCGGATGGAGTGAAAACAGAATAGTAATAACCTTCTCACTTGTAACTGCACTTTTCGGTGTTATCGCATACTTCGGTATGGGAATATAAAAAAAGAGAAGTAAATAAACCAAAATGAAAGGAGCGGCGTTATGTCCGACAAAGCACAAACCGATAGAGAAGAATTCATAGCCGAGGATATACTTTCGGTGGGCACAGACGAAGCTCCCGAGGAAGAAACCGAAATAATACAGCCCGAAGAAGGGGAGAAATCCGAAAAAGCAAAAAAGGGAAAGCTTGCAAGGATGATCGCCTTCATAAAGGATAATATAAGTAGCGGTATCGTTGACAGACCTATGGTCGTTATCATAATGCTTCTTATAGCCTTCGGATCGGTAATGATATTCTCCGCAAGCTACGCGTATGCTTATTCAAGCACGGGCGACAGCGCATTTTACATAAAGAAACAGCTCTTCTGGGTTGCACTCGGAACCGTTGCAATGATCATTGCCTCATATCCCAAGGTAAGAATATATAAGCTTTTCACAGTACCGCTCTTTGCGGTATCGATGATGCTTCTTCTTGTCGTTCTTGTTTTTGGTATGGCGGCAGGCGTCGCGCAGAGATGGATATCGATAGCGGGTATATCCTTCCAGCCCTCAGAGCTTATGAAGCTTGCCCTTATACTTCTTCTCGGATGGTATGGCGAGAGATTTGCAAGAAAGGTAGAAGATCCCATTACACACAAAAAATCATTCCTCTACAGTGTTATTGTTCCTGCGGCAATTATCGGAATGGTTTGTGTTCTTGTGCTTCTTGAAAACCACCATTCGGGAACAATAATTCTTTTCCTTATC
>JAFQWB010000032.1 GCA_017407725.1 Clostridia bacterium
GCACTATTCGGGATCTACATTAAGCGGAGTAACCAATCCCTTTTGTAGATCCCGACACTCCGTGTCGCCCTTCGGGTTCGACTCCGCTTCGCTTCGCTCAGGATGACACGTGGGGGCGATGTCTTGTACTTTATCATAGATACGTATAGGTGAAGGCTTGGTGCAATGGCTTTGCTTCACTAAAATGATGAGGATTCCTTGTCATTATTGAAAACAAAATGAACCGCATATATCATTTTCTCAATTTGAAAATCGGACTAAAAAAACCTTCTCGATAGAGAAGGTTTTTTGTGTTTAATATTTATCTAGGTCTGTTTTCGTCGACTCTCTTTGCAAGTGTTCTGCCGATATCTGCCATAAGTCTTAAATAGCAAGGAAGGAGGTCGTCATCTGCACCTGCGCAAAGCCAACCGGTTTCAAAGGTGAAATCTCCCTTATAATCGATCTCGCCAAGCGCCTTGGTAACCTCGACCCAATCGATCTTTCCAAGACCGGGAATCGAGTGCTGATCCGCTCTGTAATCGTTATCGTGAACGTGGAGAGATCCAAGTCTATCATGTCCGAGTGCTCTTACGAAATCCCACGATTCATGCTCTCTCTGCGCAAGTCCGATATGTCCGATATCAAGGCAAGCCGTGATCGCATCGCTATTGAGTGTATCAATATAGCGAACAAACTCATCAATAGATGCGCAGGTATCGGGGATTATGTATTTTCTTCTTGGGTCTACCTGGAACATATTCTCGACACCGATTTTAACGTTATATTCCTTTGCATAAGGAATAAGGCGTCTATAGTAGTCCATATTCAGATTGAATATTTCCTCCTCGTGTCCGCAGTAAGTAAAATGATGAAGGGGGTGAACTACCGAAACAGATGCACCGAGTATTCCCGAAATCTCAAGAGTTCTGTAAAATCTCGGCATAATCACGTTCTCAAACTCATCGGGAGAATTCCATCTTGCATACGGAAACGTAAAGGGCGCGTGTGTCTGATTGATCTCAATACCAATCTTATTAGCCATTTTTCTGATGTTCTCGGCGTGCTCTCTATAGCCATCGCCCGAAAGAGCCGAGTTATCGTCAACAAGCTCTCCAAGACCGTAATCTACTGCATCGAAGCCTGCCTCCTTCGAAAGAAGGAGCGCTTTTTCGGTTCCGACCTTTGCTTCAATTGTGCCAAGCGGGAATGATATTTTCATTGATCTCACCATCCTTTGGGATTTTTTAATTTATTTCATATCGGTATTCGGAAAGATACTCAAGAAGGCTTTCTGTATTTTCCTCGGAGTATTCTATCTCGCCCGAATACATTCTTGAAATTTCGATAAGTGTTTCTAAAGAAGAATTGTTTTCTTCTATACATTTTCTGAAAATTGCACCGATGATCCTTACAGAAAGCACGGCAAAAGCAAGTCTTTCCTTCGCATCATTTTCGTCTTCTGCAGATATAAAATGTCTGTAAATAAAATAATGAAGTATCTGCTCAAGCGGTGCATCGAATCCATCCGGAAGATATTCCTCATCCCCGATATCACCAAGCTTATCAAGAAAGAGATCCCAGCTTTTATCAAGCCTTTCAAGATATGAAAGCTCATTTGCCCATTCTTTTATGCTTCTATCCGAAAGATAAAGCTCAAAGGTACTTATGAGCATTTCTATTCTCTTTTTGAGGGTGTGACTTCTGTCAAGTATTACGGCAAATGCCTTACTTCTCATAGAAAGAAGCTGTTTTTCAAATTCTGCAAGATCGTCTGCGCATCCATCTTCACTCTCTTCGAGTGTAACAGATTCTGTATTTTCAACGATGATCCTTGCCGCCTCCTCACAGACCATTCCGATGCCGATCTCTTCCCTTTGTCCTATGAAGTTACGGAATCTCGGGTGCTCTGTACAGATATTGCAAAGTGAATCTTCGCCGAGTGTGAGTATAAGCTCGCACAGTCCGTTTTCAAGAAGAAACGGGCATCTTTCGTTATCGGAGAGAATGAACTCGGCTCCGTTATCTTCGATTTTAATGCACTCACATATCTTCTTCCCTATTTTTCCGTCAAGAGATCTGTAATATGCAAGAGTATCATCGTCAACGCCTATCTCCCAGCCTATACAGCAGCTATGGCGGCATTTATCGGCTATGCATTTGAATTTACTATAATAAGAAGGAAAGACTTTCATCAAGACCGATCACTTTCATTATTGACAATACTGTTTATCCAGGTGCCGCGATGGATCATATATCCGCAGATAAAGCACTTGATAACCTCAGCCATCTGGCAGATTATATAAAGCGGAATTATCGGGATATCCGTAAATCTGCTCAGTATAAATGCAAGCGGAACGCTGAACACCCAGACGTACATACCGTCAAGCATAAAGGTTATGAGAGTTTTTCCACCCGATCTTATTGTAAAATAGGATGCGTGAGCATATGCGTGGAAAGGCATAAGCACAGCGCATATAATTATAAGCGCAGTTGCAAGCGATCTTACCGAATCTGTTGTTTTGTATATCATCGGGAATACGCCCGAAAGTGCGGCGAGTATCGATCCGAATATGATACATGAGAAAACAGAGGTTGCAATAAGCTTTGTTACCCATTCTCTTACCTTTTCTCTCGGTTCGCCCTTTCCGAGCATCTGACCTATGATAATTCCAACTGTGCTTCCTATTGAAAGGAAGACAACACTTATGAGGTTATTTATCGTTGTAGAGATATTAAGCGCAGATACCACAACAAGTCCTCTTTCCGAATAGCACTGTGTTATCACCGCCATTCCGAGCGACCAGAGAGCTTCGTTTGCGAGAAGGGGCATTCCCTTAAGCACAATATTTCCGAAAAGTCTTTTCGGTATATTGAAGGTGGTATAAAGTCCCTTGAACACATCTCTTTCTTTTTTCGAGAAATGCGACCAAAAAAGAACAATAAGCAATTCAACGTATCTTGAAATTACGGTAGCTACCGCCGCACCTACAACTCCGAGCGCAGGCGCACCAAAATGTCCGAAAATAAGAACGTAGTTAAGGATCAGGTTGACAAAAACCGCAACGATTCCTGCAACCATAGGAAGAACCGAATTTCCCGTTTCTCTCAAGGTTGACGAATATGCATTTGCAAGAGCAAACGGCAAAAGCCCTATCATCATTACCTTTAGATAATCAATACCGAACGAAAGAGATGCCAGCGCATCCTCGGGACTTCCCTCTCCCTTGAGGTACTGCTTTATAAGGAAGTCTCCCCCAAACTCAAATACGGCAATTCCCACTACTGTAAGAAGAACTCCAATAAGCAGCTTGAAGCGTACCGTGTGTCTTATTCCCTCTTTATCTCCGCTTCCGTGATACTGTGCGGTAAAAATTCCCGCACCCGATACCGCGCCGAAAACGCACAAATTAAAAACGAAAAGTATCTGGTTGACTATCGAAACACCGTTCATTTCGACATCGCCGATATTTCCGACCATTATATTGTCAAGGAGCGATACAAAGTTTGTAATAAAATTCTGTATTATTATGGGGAGCGCTATAACGAAAAGTCTTTTATAAAACGCCTTATCTCCAATAAACTTTTTTAAGAACATCTTTCCTCCGAACTACTTTATCTTCTCAATGTCATATGGCGTTGTTTGATATACAAAGTAGTTGAGCCAGTTTGCAAAAAGAAGATTTGCATGTGCTCTCCAGGATACCAGCGGCGGCTTTGACGGATCATTATCCGTAAAATAATTTTTGGGAATATCTATCGGCTTTCCTTCGTTAAGATCTCTCAGATATTCATTCTTGAGGGTGTCTGCATCATATTCGGAATGTCCCGTTATAAAGATTCGTCTTCCTCCCTCATCGGCGGCGGCATATACGCCGCCTTCTATGCTTGAAGCGAGTATTTTGAGTCCGCTGTTTCTGACGTCCTCTGTTCTTACCGTAGTATGACGTGACTGCGGTACCATAAATATCTCATCAAAGCCTCTGAAAAGGATGGATCTTTTATAATCCACAGTATGAGGAAATACTCCGAAAAGCTTTTTTTCAAGCGGGATCTTATCAACATTATAGTGATAGTAAAATCCTGCCTGCGCTCCCCAGCATATGTGAAGCGTGCTGTGAACGTGAGTCTTGCTCCACTCCATTATCTCGCAAAGCTCCTGCCAATACTCTACCTCCTCAAAGGGCATTTGCTCAACCGGAGCACCCGTTATGATCATTCCGTCAAAGGTTCTTTCCTTGATGTCGTCAAAGGTCTTATAGAATGCAAGAAGATGCTCGGCAGACGTGTTTTTCGACTGGTGAGTTTTAGTCTTTATAAGCTCAAGATCAACCTGAAGGGGTGTGTTTCCGAGAAGACGCGACAGCTGTGTCTCGGTTTCTATCTTCTTGGGCATAAGGTTGAGCAATAATATTTTAAGCGGTCTTATATCCTGCGTAAGCGCTCTTGTCTCTGTCATAACGAATATATTTTCGTTTGTCAGAGTTTGCACCGCAGGTAAATCGTTCGGGATTTTGATCGGCATATGGGTTACTCCTTAGTTTTATGCATTTATTGCATCAAGTGCCTGCTTGATATCTGCAATGAGGTCGTCGCTGTTTTCTATTCCGCACGAGAATCTTACAAGATCAGAAGGTACTCCCGCATTGATAAGCTCTTCTTCGCTCATCTGTCTGTGCGTTGAGCTTGCAGGATGCAGACAGCAGGTTCTTGCATCTGCAACGTGAGTCTCAATTGCGGCAATTCTGAGATTCTTCATAAAGCATTCTGCCGCTTCTCTTCCGCCCTTTATTCCAAAGCTTACAACTCCGCAGGTTCCGTCCTTCATATACTTCATTGCAAGATCGTAATACTTATCTCCCTCAAGACCGGGATATACTACCCAGCTGATACGGTTATCGCTCTTAAGATAATTTGCAACCGCAAGAGCATTCTCGCAATGGCGCTTCATTCTGACGTGAAGACTTTCAAGTCCGAGGTTAAGTATAAAGGCATTCTGCGGAGCCTGGATCGAACCGAGGTCTCTCATAAGCTGTGCCGTTGCCTTTGTAATATACGCACCCTCAAGTCCGAAACGCTCTGTATAGGTTATTCCGTGATAGCTTTCATCGGGAGTGCAGAGTCCCGGGAATTTATCGGGATATTTCGTCCAATCAAATTTACCAAAGTCAACGATGCATCCGCCTACCGCCGCACCGTGTCCGTCCATATATTTTGTGGTTGAGTGGGTAACTATATCCGCGCCCC
>JAFQWB010000033.1 GCA_017407725.1 Clostridia bacterium
ACTTAAAGTGATTTCTCCGACGTTCTTGCCGGTCATATCAACTACTGCTATATTAGCCATTTAGAACACTCCTTCCTTAAGCCTTTACGCTGTCGAAGAGAACTACGATTCCGCCCTTAGGACCGGGAACGGCACCCTTAACTGCGATGATGTTGTTCTCTGCATCAACTTTAACAACTTTGAGATTCTGAACAGTAACTCTCTCGTTACCGAGGTGTCCTGCCATTTTCTTTCCCTTAAATACTCTCGCGGGATCGATAACGCCGAGTGAACCACCGTGACGGTGTACAGGGCCAGTACCGTGAGATTCTTTAAGTCTTGAGAAGTTCCAACGCTTTACAACGCCTGCATAGCCCTTACCTTTGGAAGTGCCGCATACATCAATTGCGTCGCCTTCTGCGAATACGTCAGCCTTAATAACATCGCCAACGTTTACTGCGCTGCAGTCCTCAAGTCTGAATTCACGAAGAACCTTCTTGGGAGCTACATCATTCTTGGCAAAGTGGCCCTTCATGGGACCATTTACCTTAGATGCCTTGAGGTCGCCGTAGCCAACCTGAATTGCATCATAACCGTCGTTTTCAACTGTCTTCTTCTGAGCAACAACACAGGGGCCTGCTTCGATAACAGTTACGGGAACAACGTTTCCGTTTGCGTCAAAAAGCTGAGTCATGCCAAGCTTTTTTCCAATGATACCTTTGTTCATTTTTATTTTCCTCCTTGGTTATTGGTTGGATCTCTCCAACATGACCTGCCTTGTAAACTCTCGATTAAAGCTTAATCTCGATGTCTACGCCGGCGGGAAGCTCAAGTGTAGTCAGGGCTTCAACAGTTTTGTTGGAAGGTCTGAGTACATCGATAAGCCTTTTGTGGGTTCTGGTCTCGAACTGCTCACGGCTGTCCTTATACTTATGAACAGCACGAAGGATGGTAACTACTTCCTTCTCGGTCGGTAGCGGAACAGGACCTGAAACTCTTGCGCCAGTGCGCTTCGCAGTCTCAACGATCTTATCTGCAGCCTGATCTACAAGTGCATGATCGTATCCCTTAATGCGAATTCTGATCTTTTCTTTTACTGCCATTTCTAATTGCTCCTCCTTGTTGGATTTGCGGGCAGAACTTACACTGTGCCGCGTGTTTCTTCGCAACACATTATAAAACCGGATGGCTGGGGTCGCAGTCATTCCGGGGCCGACAGGACACAATTATCCTGCCATTGCTACACGGCATCGCAAGTTGCCGCACAGCAGCTTAAGTTCTTCCTCGCCCGGTTTAAAATCGGACATACTCCGCGGAAATTTCCCGTCTCTTGAACGGCCACCTCCCGCATCAACGCATATCAACGCTATTATCGAACATAGCGTACTCTGGTATAATAACATATAATATTCAAAAATGCAAGTACTTTTTTAATATTTTTTTAAAAAATTTTTCAGTGTTTTTTCCTGCTTTTTTCATCTCGCACGCGTATATTATATAAGGTAGAAAGCAAAGGATTTCAGGGATAATATTTTTTATCTTCCGTACGAAGCACGCATTAATTTTGCGCTTTGCATTATAAAAGGACGGTTCATTTCTTCTGAACCGTCCTTTTGCTATTTAATATGCTTTACCCCAATATACCATTTTCTTAGCAGGCTTACCGCAGCAGACGCAAGTCTCTGCAATAGTCTCCTGTTCGAAAGGCATACAACGAGAAGAAACTCCTGCTTTTTCCTTGAGTGCTTCTTCGCAAGCTCTGTCCTCACACCACATAGCCTTGATGAAACCGGGCTTTGTATCTGCTAGCTCTATCATCTCATCGAGAGTCTTTGCCTCATAAGTCTTCTGACTTCTGTTAGCAAGAGCCTTTTCATAAAGTCCGTCTCTTACCTTCTCGAGCATTGCAGGAATAGCTGTCTCAAGTTCGTCAAGAGAAACAACTGTCTTTTCGCCATTATCTCTGCGAACAAGAACGCACTGATTATTCTCAATATCACGAGGACCGAGTTCAAGTCTGAGCGGCACACCCTTCATCTCGTACTCAGCAAACTTCCAACCGGGAGAATTATCCGATACATCAATCTTAGCTCTGCAAACCTTCTTGATTCTCTCAGTAACCTCGGTCGCCTTTTCGGTAACACCTGGCTTGTGAGCCGCAATCGGAATAACTACAGTCTGAATAGGAGCGACTGCAGGCGGAAGCACAAGTCCGTTGTCATCACCGTGGGTCATAATGATTGCACCGATAAGACGGGTTGAAACACCCCAGGATGTCTGGAAAGGTGTTGCAAGCTTATTGTCCTTATCGGTAAACTGAATTCCAAATGCCTTTGCAAAACCGTCACCGAAGAAATGAGAGGTTCCCGACTGAAGAGCCTTACCGTCGTGCATCATTGCTTCAATAGTATAAGTATTGACGGCGCCTGCAAAGCGTTCCTTTTCGGTCTTAACACCCTTAATAACAGGCATAGCAAGATACTTCTCTG
>JAFQWB010000034.1 GCA_017407725.1 Clostridia bacterium
ACTTCAAAACCGAGGCTATACATTGGGCGTGGGAATTCTTAACCTCACCCGAATGGCTTGATATGCCCAAGGAAAAGCTTTGGGTAACCATCTATCTTGACGATGATGAGGCGTTCGATATCTGGAACAAGGAGATCGGTATGCCTGCTGAAAGAATCGTCCGTCTTGGCAAGGAGGACAATTTCTGGGAGCACGGAAGCGGTCCCTGCGGCCCCTGCTCCGAGATCCACTATGACAGAGGCGAGGAGTTCGGCTGCGGATCGCCCGATTGCAAGCCCGGATGCGACTGCGACAGATACATGGAATTCTGGAACCTCGTATTCACACAGTTTGACAGCGATGGCAAGGGCACTTACACACGCCTTGCTAAGCCCAACATCGATACCGGTATGGGTCTTGAGAGACTTGCTTGTATCTTCCAGAACGTAAACAATCTCTTTGAGGTTGATACCGTAAGAAACATTATGCTTGCCGTTTCCGAGAAATCGGGCGTTAACTACGGCGACGATGCAAAGAGCGATATTTCGCTCCGCGTTATTACCGACCACATCAGAGGCGGTTCCTTCATGGTTTGCGACGGCGTAGTTCCCTCCAACGAAGGAAGAGGCTACGTTTTAAGAAGACTTTTAAGACGTGCTGCAAGACACGGCAGAATGATTGGAATCAAGGGTCTTTTCCTTGCTGACATCGTTGACGTTGTTGCAAGAGAAAACTATTCCGAATATCCCGAGCTTACCGAAAAGATCGATTACATCAAAAAGATCATCAGCATCGAGGAAGAGCGCTTTGCCGCTACGATCGACTCGGGTCTTGAAATTCTCTCGGGTATGACAAAGAAGGCTATCGAGGACGGATCAAGCGTTATCTCGGGCGAGGACGTATTCAAGCTTTACGATACGTTCGGCTTCCCCATTGACTTAACACGTGAGATCGCTGCCGAAAACTCTCTTACGATCGACGAGGAAAAGTTCACTGCTCTTATGGCTGAGCAGAAGAAGAGAGCAAGAGAAGCAAGAGCTAACATCAGCGGATGGTCTGAAGCTTCAAAGTCACTTCTTTCCGACTTTGCAAAGACCGAATTCTGCGGATACACAGAAAACACGGTTGAGGCTAAAGTTATAGGAATAATTTCAGACGATGAGTCTGTAGAATCTGTTTCCGAGGGCGAATTCTCGCTTATTCTCGACAAGACGGTATTCTATGGCGAGGGCGGCGGTCAGGTTGGCGACACAGGTATGATCTGTGCTGAAAATCTTGAGATTACAGTTAACGATACAAAGAAGTCTGACGGCGTATTCCTTCACATCTGTGAGATCACAAACGGCTCTGTTAAGGTCGGAGATACAGTAACTCTCAAGGTAGACACAGCCCGCAGAAACGCAATCAAGAGAAATCACTCCTCTTGTCACCTTCTCCAGGCGGCTCTCCGTGAGGTTCTCGGTGCACACGTTGAGCAGGCAGGCTCATACGTTGATGCTGACAGAGTACGTTTTGACTTCAAGCACTTCTCTGCTCTTACAAAGGAAGAGCTTGAAAGAGTTGAAGCAAGAGTTAACGAAGAAATTCTCGCAGGATACTGCGTTGATACAAAGGAAATGGACATCGAGAGCGCAAGAGCTACCGGCGCTATGGCACTCTTCGGTGAAAAGTACGGCAAGACAGTAAGAGTCGTTAAGATGGGTGACTTCTCTACCGAGCTTTGCGGCGGTACTCACGTTGACAACACATCTAAGGTTGGTCTCTTCAAGATCATTACAGAAACCTCCGTTGCGGCAGGTGTAAGAAGAATTGAAGGAACTACGGGTCTTGGCGTTCTCAAGATGCTTGAAGAAAAGGATGCTCTTATTAGTACATCCGCTCAGGAAATGAAGCTTCAGAACCCTGCAGACCTTGCAAAGAGATCTGCTTCTCTTATGGGCGAGCTCAAGGATGCAAAGTCTGAGATCGCATCACTCGAAGCAAAGATTGCAAACGTTGCTCTTTCCTCGCTCAAGAATTCGGGCAAGGACGTTAAGGGTATGAACCTTATCGTATCCAAGGTTGAAGGTGTATCTCTTGATGCGGTTCGCGCATTCACAGACGATCTTCGTGCATCTGATTCAAAGAGCATTGTAATAATTGCTCTCGTTGACGGTGCAAGACTCAACTTTGTTGCTTCCTGCGGAAAGGATGCCGTTTCATCAGGTGCTATGGCAGGCAAGATAGTTAAGGAGGTTGCTACCATCTGTAACGGTGGCGGCGGCGGTCGTCCCGACTCTGCAACTGCAGGCGGTAAGGACGTATCAAAGCTTCCCGAGGCACTCGAAAAGGCTTATTCAATAGTTGAGGCTATGATAAAGTAAATAAAATAAATTAAGGCGTCTTGCTTTTGCAAGACGCCTTTTTTAGTTCTTATTGTTTTGTTTTTTTCTTTTTGCTTTTTTAATACTTACAACAAAAGCAGTAACTATACCTGCAATCACGAAAAGAACGATCAATAATTCAAGCAGCATTCTTCCTATATTAGTTGCGGCAACAGAAAGCATATCAGATATAACATGCCATACGTCATACGCATCTGCCACAAGATGCTCATCAACGTATTCCTGATATTCGATTCTTGCGGATCTATATTCCATGGGTGAATAGTATTCTTCTTTTTCTTCAAGATAATAGTCAAATATCTCAACTGTATTAGTTTCATCATTTCTGATTCCGATAAGATAGTCCCTACCAAGAAAATAATCATAGTGAAGCGCTATTACACTCTTGTACCTCGGTAT
>JAFQWB010000035.1 GCA_017407725.1 Clostridia bacterium
GCGGCGATATACTTGTTCAGAAGGCTCCTGCCTGCACAATAAAGACTCAGGCTGAGGCTGTGTGTGAGCTTTTCGGAGCTGACAATGAGAGCGTAAAGGTTATCGGCATAAGACACGGAGAGAAAATGTACGAGACCCTTCTTACCAATGAGGAATGTGCTTCTGCGGTCGATATGGGCAACTTCTACAGAGTTCCCAGAGACTCGAGAGGTCTTAACTACGATAAATATTTCACAAAGGGAAGCGCTGAGAGAAATACTCTCACCGAATTCAATTCAAACAATACAAAGCTTCTTTCTCTTGAAGAGACCAAAGAAAAGATCGCTTCTCTTGACTACATAAAGGAAGAGCTCTCGAAAAAGGGCGAGAAGAAATGAATATACTTATAACGGGTGCGCGGGGATTTGTAGGAAAAAATCTGTCCCATGCGCTTGAAAACATAAAGCTTGGAAAGGATCGCTCATACGGTGAATTAAGTATTGGGGAGTTATATCTTTACGATGTTGATTCGTCCAAAGAGCTTCTTGACACGGCTTGTAAGAATGCAGATTTCGTTTTTAACCTTGCGGGTGTCAACAGACCGCGCGAGGGTGAAAAATTCGAAAGCGGAAACGAGGATTTCGCCGATCTTCTCATATCGCTATTAAAAAAGCATGAAAACAAATGCCCCGTGATGTTTTCGTCGTCTGTTCAGGCTTCGCTCGTAGGAAGATATAACGGCGATTACGGAAGGAGCAAGAAAAACACAGAAGAGAAGTTCTTTGAATATCAAACAGAAAGCGGAGCGGAGGTTCTGGTTTACAGATTTCCCAATCTCTTTGGTAAATGGTGCCGCCCCTCATATAACAGCGTTATAGCAACCTTTTGTTATAATATAGCAAACTCGCTTCCGATACGTGTTGATAATGAGGAAGCCGAGCTGACTCTTTTATATATTGACGATCTTGTTGATGAAATGATAGGGCTTCTTCTCGGCAAAAGAAAAAGATGCGACTATGATGTGGACGTTACGGTTTTGTCGGAAAACGGAAAATTCTGTTATACAGACAAGACTCATAACGTAAAGCTCGGTAAAATAGCATCCCTTCTTTTGGATTTTGACAGAGAGACCCTTCTCGGAAGACTTCCTTTAATGCAGAAGGGAAGCTTTGAAAGTAAGCTTTATTCGACCTATCTTTCATATCTGCCCAAGGAAAAGACACTATATCCGATTGAATCGAGCACAGATGAAAGAGGAAGCTTTACAGAGCTTATCAAGGGTGAGCATTTCGGGCAGATATCGGTAAACCGATCAAAGCCGGGTGCGGTGAAGGGCAATCATTGGCATAACAGCAAATGGGAAATATTTATCGTTATTTCGGGAAGAGCAAGAATAGACGAAAGAAAGCTTGACTCGGACGAGATTATAAGCTTTGAGGTTTCGGGAGAAAGGCTTGAAGCCGTCCGTATGCTTCCGGGATACACTCACAGTATAACCAATCTTTCGGATAGCGAGGAGCTTGTTACCCTTATGTTTGCAAGCGAGCCCTTTGATAAAGAAAAGCCCGATACTTTTTACGAGGAGACTTACATAAATGGAAATTAAACTTGATTATTCCGACATAAGCTTTAAGAGCGACGGCAGGCTGAAGCTTCTTATTATCGTCGGAACAAGACCCGAGATCATAAGACTCTCGGCGGTAATAAACAAATGCAGAGTGTATTTTGATACTCTTCTTGCTCACACGGGTCAGAACTACGATTACAATTTGAGCGATATATTCTTTAAGGATCTTTCACTTGATGCGCCCGAGGTATATATGAATGCGGTCGGTGACGATCTCGGAGAGAGCATAGGAAACATAATCAACTGCTCCTACAAGCTTATGAAGAGCACAAAGCCCGATGCTATACTTATTCTCGGAGATACCAACTCCTGCCTTTCTGCAATTGCGGCAAAGAGACTCCATATTCCGATATTCCATATGGAGGCAGGAAACAGATGCAAGGATGAGTGTCTGCCCGAGGAGACCAACAGAAGGATCGTGGACATAATTTCGGACGTGAACCTCGCATATTCCGAGCACGCAAGAAAATATCTTCACGAGTGCGGACTTCCCAAGGAGCGCGTGTACGTTACGGGATCGCCTATGGCAGAGGTGCTTTATTCAAATCTTGAATCGATCGAAAAGAGCGATATTCTCGAAAGACTCGGTCTTGAAGAGAAGAAATACATACTTCTTTCTGCTCACAGAGAAGAGAACATCGATACCGACAAAAACTTTATATCGCTTTTCAGCGCGATAAACAAGATGGCAGAGACTTACGATATGCCCGTTTTATATTCCTGCCATCCGAGAAGCAAGAAAAAGCTTGAGGCAAGCGGATTTGTGCTTGATGAAAGGGTCATATGCCACGAGCCTCTTGGCTTCCACGATTACAACAAGCTTCAGATGAGTGCTTATGCGGTAGTGTCGGACAGCGGAACTCTTCCCGAGGAAAGCTCCTTCTACACCTCGATAGGAAGATCCTTTCCCGCGGTCTGCATAAGAACCTCGACAGAGCGTCCCGAAGCGCTTGACAAGGCTTGCTTCACTCTTGCAGGAATAAGCGAAAAGGAGCTTCTGTGCTCGCTGAGAACAGCTATTGCGCTCGACGAAAACGGCGACTATGGAACTCCGGTTGACGATTACACCGATATGAACGTATCTACCAAGGTGGTTAAGATCATACAGTCTTACACCGCAATCGTTGACAGAGTGGTATGGAGAAAATAAGCGCTGTGCGCTTAAAATAAAAAGACAAACTCAAAACGGAGGAAGTTATGAAAGAAAAGAAAATCTTAAACGCGCTCCTTTACATGATAATCGGAGCGGTGCTCTGCATTATGAAGGGCGAGCTTATCGGTATTGCCATGACCGTTATAGGCGTTTTGGCTATCGTAGTAGGTATCATCGATCTTTGCAAGAAGTTTATTGTCAGCGGAGTTATTAAAATTGTTATCGGCGCATTTGTCATCTATGCAGGATGGTTACTTGTTGAGGTAATTCTTTACGTTATCGCCGCTATCCTTATCATTCAGGGTATTATCAGACTTATCAAAGTTCTCTCAAGCTTAAAGAGACTCAACGTAGCACTTATCGTTATTTTCCTTGTTGAAGCAATTCTTACACTCGGAATGGGTATCTGCATCATATTCTACAGAGCAGAAACAATTTCATGGGTGTTCATAGTTGCAGGTGTGCTCCTTATAGTTGAAGGCATACTTTCACTCTTTGATAAGAGCAAAAAGAGATAATTCTTACTCGTTAAAAAGCTTCTTTGCATAATTTGCAAAGGAGCTTTTTTGTATTTATTTTCACCGGTGTGCAAAGAATATATCGGGGTGAGTATATGAGGATATATAAGCGGATATTAGGAGTGATAAAAAAATGCAGAAGGGATGCGCACCTAAGACTAAGAGTATCGCTTGCTGTTTCGCTTACGGCAGGGGCTATCTTTTGCGCCTTTCAGATAGCTGTGGGAAGCTTTCTTAAAAGTGAGTGGCATCTTATGTTCACTCTTTACTATATTTTCATATCCTTTGTAAGAGCGTACCTTCTTATCAAAACAGAGAAAATAACTCTTGATATAAAAGGTGAGCTTCGCGAATACAGAAGAGTGGGGATAACCCTTCTTTTTCTGAATTTTATTCTTTTGTGGGCAGGCTTCTTTATTTTGACCGACGATATTGTGGGAGAAAGGAGCGGACTTGTAAGCGTTATTATGGGAATATACAGCGGATGCTCGCTTATAATGTCACTACTAAGTGCCGCAAGGTACAGAAAATACAAAAGACCGCTCTTTTCGGCGGCGAAAATACTCAGAGTGAACTCAGCTCTCGTTTCGTTTATTCTTTTTCTTAACGTGTTTCTTCTCGGAAAAGGCAATGGGGAGAGATACAGAGAGGCACTTGCGCTTTTCGTTTCGCTTTCCCAGGCACTTATCATGATGAGCGCGATATATATGATAGTGTCGTCAAAGCAGGGAAAGAGAAGGAGCTGAAAACTCTTGCCAATATTTTATTACTTTTTTCTGTTGTTCATAAAATGGTAAATATTATATTGTATAATGGATGACATTAAGGTGAAAGGAGATGCATCTATGATTGATTTTGTAAAAAAACAGCCGCCCGCAAGGCTTATAGCGGTCGCATTTTTGATCGTTATACTTATCGGCTCGCTCATCCTCTCGCTTCCTTTTTCGGTAAAAGAGGGTAATGAGCTTTCGTATATCGATGCTCTCTACACCTCGGCAAGCGCGGTATGTGTTACGGGACTTCTCACGGTTGATGCATACGATACCTTTACCGCGATAGGTCAGACCGTGATAGCTCTGCTTATTCAGATAGGCGGACTCGGAGTTGCGGTTATAGGCGCGGGAATTATTCTTGCGGTCGGCAAGAAGATGGATCTTAAAAGCCGAAATCTTGTAAGCGAGGCGATGAACCTTGATGCGGGAAGAGGAGCGGTGCGCTTTATAAAGACGGCGTTCCTTATAACCGCGGTAATAGAAATAACGGGTGCGCTTCTCAGCTTCTTTGTTTTTATAAGAGATTATCCGCTTAAAAGAGCACTTGGGCTCAGCATCTTCCACTCGATAGCATCCTTTAACAATGCGGGATTCGATATCTTCGGCGGCTCTCAGAGCCTTACGGGATATAAGGACGACGTCTTTCTGAATATTGTGACTATGCTCCTTATAATACTCGGTGGAATCGGATTCCTTGTAATAAGAGAGGTCATTAATAAGAAATTCAGCTTCAGAAAGCTTTCAATGCATTCCAAAACGGTTATAACGGTATCGGCGGCGCTCACGATTGTCGGTGCGATCCTGATATTCATTACAGAAGAGATAAGCGTGCTCGGAGCGATCTTTTCAAGCGTTTCTACAAGAACGGCAGGCTTCGCGACCTTTTCGTTCGGATCCTTTACAGAGGCAGGCAGACTTGTGGTCTGCGCTCTTATGATAATAGGAGCATCGCCCGGATCTACGGGAGGAGGAATAAAGACAACCACCTTTTTCGTAATACTGAAGGGAATAGGCGCATCCGCCACGGGCAAGAGCGAAAGAGCCTTCAGATATTCGATTCCCAAGGATGCCTTCAGAAAGGCGACTATAATCGCGCTTATCGCGGCAGCACTTATTTTCTCTTCAAGTTTTTTCATATGCCTTATTGAAAATGATCTTGCCATGTCGGACGTTCTTTTTGAAATGTCAAGTGCGTTTGGAACGGTGGGCCTTTCGACGGGAATAACCCCGAGCCTTTCGACGGCAAGCAAGCTGATCTCAATAATTATGATGTATATAGGAAGGCTCGGACCTATGTGCGTTGCAACACTTTGGTATTTTTCAAAGGGTGAGCGAGTAAGCTATCCCGAGGGAAATATATCGGTAGGATGATCATCAAGAATAACGGAGGACGAAAATGAATAAATTCATACAGCATAAAAAGACCAAAAAGAAGGAAAAGCAGATATACGGAATTATAGGACTCGGCAGATTCGGAAAAGCACTTGCAAGTGAGCTTTACAGATCGGGAGCAGACCTTATTATAATAGACGAGATCGAAGAGAAGATAATCGAAGCAAGAGAAATGACAGAGAATGCCTACATAGTAAAGGGACTTGACAAAAAGACTCTTACAGAGACGGGCTTTCACAACTGTGACGTTGCGGTTGTGTGCATCGGAGAGCAGATAGATACGTCTATCCTCACCGTGCTCAACCTTGTTTCTATCGGGGTTAAAAAGGTAATAGCAAAGGCAACCAGCACAGAGCACGGAGAGATTCTTGAAAAGCTTGGTGCCGAGGTGGTATATCCCGAAAGAGATATGGCTATAAGACTTGCGCACAGACTTGAGACCTCGCAGGTGATAGACTTCGTTCAGCTGAGCGAAAGGATCAATATCTCCAAGCAGGCGATTCCCGCACACGCGGTGGGAAAGACTGTTGTTGAAGTAAATCCGAGATCGAAATTCGGACTCAATATTATTGCTGTTGAAAACGAGGGAAACGTAATTGATATAGTTATGCCCGATTACGTTTTCAGAGAGAAGGATATACTCTATCTCTCGGGCAGTAAGGAGGGCTTCAGAAAGCTTCACGAATGGATAAACAAAACGGAATAAAACAGTCGGAGAAAAAGATCAGTGAAAGAAATAAAAATCAGATCCGAGCACCTGAAAAAGCTTGTAACCTCGTCGCTTTTTCTCGCGCTCGCACTCGTTATGCCATTTATGACGGGGCAGATACCCGAGATAGGGTCGATGCTTTGTCCGATGCACATACCCGTGCTTCTTTGCGGATTTATCTGCGGATGGGGCTGGGGACTTGCGGTAGGTGCGGTAGCACCTATACTCAGATCGCTTCTTTTCTTTATGCCGCCGATGTATCCCGCAGCGGTATGTATGGCGTTTGAGCTTGCTACGTACGGAGCTGTATCGGGAATAGCGAGAAAATATCTCCCCAAAAAGAAAATATACGTATATCCGATTCTGGTAGCGGCTATGCTTGCAGGCAGAGCGGTGTGGGGAGCGGCAAGATTTATAACAAGCGGACTTGATGCATCGGAGTTTGGCTTCTCGGCATTTATAGCAGGTGCTTTTACAAGTGCTCTGCCGGGAATAATTCTTCAGCTTGTGCTGATTCCGCCTATAGTTATGCTATATGACAGAATAAAAGAAAAGCGCTCTCTTTAAGGAGAATAAGGATGATAGCAAAAAAGATTTGTCTGCTCCATACGGGCGGAACTATTGGAATGATCAAAAGTGAAAGAGGATATACACCGAGGGAGGGATATCTTGAGACTCTTCTTGAGTCGATTCCCGATCTCAGCGCTCCTTCAATGCCGTATTTTGAGCTCGTTGAGCTTGAGCCTCTTATCGACTCGTCGAATATGTCAGTATCGGGCTGGAACAAGATCGCAAGGGAGGTTGCCGACAGATACGATGCGTACGACGGCTTTGTGATTCTTCACGGAACAGATACGATGGCGTACACCGCTTCGGCTCTTTCCTTTATGCTCGACGGACTTTCAAAGCCTGTCATACTTACAGGCTCGCAGATTCCTCTTTGCGAGGTCAGAAGTGACGGACGTGATAATCTGATAACCTCGCTTTTAATGGCGTCAGACGGCATCGTAAACGAGGTTGCACTCTATTTTGGTGGAAGGCTGTTAAGAGGAAACAGATCGACAAAGATGTCGGCGGACGGGCTTCTTGCCTTTGATTCACCCAACTATCCCTATCTTGCAACGGCGGGAATCGGGATAAAATATAACAAATCGGCATTTGCAAAGAGATCGAAGAGCGAGGAATTCAGCTTAAGACTTTTTGAGGAGATACCGATAGGCGTTCTCAAGGTATTTCCGGGTATGAGCTTTACGCTCTTCGATTCTGTTATAAGCGAAAGACTTAAGGGAATAGTGCTTGAGACCTTCGGCTCGGGTAACGTGCCGAGCGAGAATAATACTCTACTTCCAATAATTAAAAAAGCATTTGATAACGGAGCTATAGTTACCGTATGCTCACAGTGTCCGCAGGGCACGGTGGCGCTCGGTGCATATGCATCAAGCTCGCCGCTCAAGGCGGCGGGCGCGGTGAGCGGCTTTGATATGACCACCGAGGCGGCGGTTGCAAAGCTTTATTACCTTTTCAGCATGGGATATTCGGCAAAGGAAATCAAATCTAAAATGGAAAAGGATCTCAGGGGAGAGCTCTCCTGACAGAGAATGATATGAATATTTTTGAAAACGCCAAATGGATCTGGAGAGACGCCGACGCCGAAAAGGAGGAGTACGTCTTTTTTGAAAAGACCTTTAATTGCGACCCCGGAAGGGTGTGCCTTTTAATTGCCGCAGAGACCGACTATATTGCATACGTAAACGAAAAGAGAGTTTCGTTCAATCAGTTTTCGGGATACAGAAATGAAAAGTATTATGATGAGATCGATATATCTTCCTTTTGTCAGAAGGGTGAGAACACTCTCAGAGTTACGGTAAGACACGAGGGAGTCAATTCGGCGTGCAGAATAAGTGACGGAGCAGGACTTATCTTTTCAGTTCGCGAAAATGAAAAGGAAATTGCTTTCAGCGACGAGGACACGCTTTCATCGCTTTCGTCCGAATATACAAGCTATATTGTACGGCATATTACCGGTCAGCTCGGACTTTCATCCACAATGGATTCAAGAGAGAAAAAAGAGGAAAAGAAGAGAAGCAGAGCGGTTTCTCTTTGCAGAAATCTTTTGCCCCGACCCGTAAAGCCGCTTGAAATTCTTGAAAAAAGAAGAGCTGTACCGATAGAGATTGGCGGAAGAAGAATATACGATCTCGGAAGAGAAGAGTGCGGATATCTTTACCTCAGAGTGAAGTGCGAAAACGAAGGACTTGTAAGGGTCGTTTACGGCGAGCACGTAACAGACGGATGCGTAAGATATCGTATAGGCGGCAGAGATTTCTCGCTCGACTTTAATTGCAGAGCAGGAGAAAGCTACTTTGAGCAGCTTTTTGTCAGAGTTGCAGGAAGATATTTTGAGGTTTTTGGCGATACCGAGATTCTTGAAATAGGTCTTATTCCCGTTTTGTATCCCCTCACCGAAAAGCCGATAGATGAAAAAATAAAGGGTCTTGACAGAAGGATATACGAAACTGCGGTAAGAACGCTCCGCCTTTGCATGCACACTCATTATGAGGACTGTCCGTGGCGTGAGCAGGCACTTTACGTGCTCGACAGCAGAAATCAGATGCTCTGCGGCTACGATGCATTTTTCGAAAGTGATTTTCAGCGCGCAAATCTTGTTTTTATCTCAAAAGGAAAGCGCGAGGATTCTCTTCTTGAGCTTACTTACCCTGCAGTAAATACTCCCGCCATTCCCTTTTTCTCGGTAATGTACCCGGTTGCCGTTTACGAATACGTATGCGCTACGGGTGACAAGAGCATTATCCCCGAGGTTGTTGATACGATGCGGGGTATAATGAATACCCTTTACGGCAGGATCACCGACAGAGGTCTTATTCCCAATCTTCCTCCCCCATACTGGAATTTCTATGAGTGGAGCGATTTCTCGGCAGGTCATAACGAGCTTGGCAACAATGCTCCGAGAGCTGAAAAATACGACCTCATACTTAACTGTGCATTTATTTATTCTGCAGAGCGTTTTTCTGCCCTTTGCAGGGAAATGGGCGAGAGCGCCGATTTCGATATTGCCAAAATAAAAGATGCGGCAGAGCGCGAATTTTTCATCCCCGAGAGCGGAGCATTCAAGCTCTCAAGTGAGTATGATACGGTATCTCAGCTCGGATGTGCCTTTGCGCTTCTTGTCGGTCTTGGAGATGAAAGAACTCTTTCCTTTGTGAAATGCGAAAGAGAGGGCGTTATTCCCGCAACACTTTCAATGCTCGGCTACGTGTACGATGCGCTTATAAAGAGTGATGAAAATGCCGTCGAATTTGTTCTTGACGATATAAGAAAGAAATATTCCTATATGCTTGAAAAGGGAGCGACCTCCTTCTGGGAAACAATAAACGGTGATTCCGATTTCGCAAATGCGGGCAGCCTCTGCCACGGCTGGAGCGCAATGCCGATATATTACCTTAACAGACTCTTATAAAAATAACGAAAATCCCGACAGATTTTCTGTCGGGATTTCTTATTCACCCTGCACAAAAAGAGCTATCCCAAATTGTGCATATATACGAAAAATCGGGGGAGTATTGACAAGCAAGGTTAAAAGTGGTAAAAAAATAATTGAACAAGTGTGGGACTATCTTACTAATTAAAAAGTTTGAGGTGAAATACGTGAAAAA